>JAKEHD010000077.1 GCA_022615215.1 Blastocatellia bacterium | reverse complement strand
TGAGAGCCAACCTTTGCATCCAAAGCGCCGCTGTCGGCGGCGCACTCCAAACATGTTTTCCACTGCGGAAAAACTTTCATTTTGCCCCGCGCGCAGTATAGCTGTCCTTTGCGCGAGGGCATGGCATGCCTTTCAAGATTACAATCACCGAGGATGCTGACAGGCAGTTCCGGGCCTTGCCGGTTCGTGACCGGAGGATACTTGAAGCGGCCATCTTGTCACGGCTTCAGCATCAACCCGCAACACCGACGAAAGCTATCAAACGGCTGCGCCCCAATCCTCTGGCCGAGTTCGAACTGCGTGCAGGAGATTTGCGTGCCCTGTATAATGTGGAGGACGATGAGATCGTCCTGCTCATCGTGGGGCGAAAAGTCGGAAACAAATTGATCGTGGAAGGAGAGGAGTTTCATGGCCATCAAGACCATCCCTCTAAGCCGCCTGGAAACGGACCTGAAGAAGACGCTGGATGAGTGCGTCGAATCCGGCCAGACTCTGGTTGTAGAATTGCCCGATCAGCGATTGCTTGCAATTCAGTCGCTCGACCCGAACGAAGACGATTCTCTGATGGATGAATTACTGGAGTCAAACCCGAGGTTTCAAGCCTTGGTGACAAAATCGAAAGCCAGCCCGCGCAAACCCTTTCCATCCGGGGAGGAATAGCTAACCAACGGCTGAAGTCGGGCGGACAGACATTGCGCTGGCTTTCGATCAGGCAATAGCGCGCTTGAAACCGGTGCGCGTGTTTTTGATAGCATTCGTATTGTTCGGCGTAGGCCGCATCATCTACCTGAGCATATACCAACCTTCATATTTTTCCGGCAGCCCGCTCGCGCAATTGATCGAGATATTGGCGCGTTAGTTACGCGGCATTCGGCAGCCTTGAGCGCCTCAACCAACCCCGCTTATACTCCTGGTATGAAAACAGCAGTATCGATCCCCGATGATGTCTTCGAGCAGGCGGAACGATTGGCACGGCGGATGAAGAAATCCCGAAGCGAGTTGTTCAGTCAGGCTGTCGTTGAGTACCTGGCTCGTCACGCGCCGGACCATGTGACCGAAACCATGAATCAAGTCTGCGCCGAAATCGACACGGAACCCGATCCGTTCGTTTCGGTTGCATCTCAGCGCGCGCTGGAGCGTAGCGAGTGGTGATCTTTCAAGGAGATATCTGGTGGGCAGATATTCCAAACCCGACTGTCTTCGCCTGATTTAAAGCACGCCCATACCGGCCAGAACGAACCTGGGCCACAGTTCGAGCACCATGCCGAATGGATCGCGAATCTGTAGATGGTTCGCGGCTTCTAAAACAATCTCGATATTTCGCTCAAGGAATTTCTGCTTGAGCCGGGCCAAATCATCTTCATCAATAGCAAAGGCGAGATGGTCGATCTCTCTTCGATCGTGTCGGCAAGGTCGCTTGAGAAATCCTATTCTCAATGCTTCTCCGATCTTCAAGAAGGTTCCGTCGATTCGAAATCCTCGCTCTTCGACTTCGGCGATAGTCCCGACAGCGGGAACATTCGGCAACCTCTTTTCGTCGCGGCGCATGTAGACCTGCGCGCCGAAGACCTCTCCGTAAAATCGCTCGGCAAGCGCAAGGTCTTCGCAGGGTATCTCTATGTGATGGAACGAAGCCGATTCGAGCATACTTTCCATAGCCATAAATTCGTCGCGGCACAAGGGATCTGTTTCGACCCGCAGGTCAAGCTCTACTCAAAAATCGGGGCGCGCAGGTTCGGAGCAAACCGGGCTGCCGCCTGATCCTCTTTACTCGCCGCTCACCGCCGCTTGTATTGCTCGCTGCGGCGAATGCGCTCCACATCAGGGTCGCGGAGGCGCTGGCGATCTGAGTGACGCTCTTCCAGCTCGCTCTTCCCGCTCGACCGCCTGAGGATCCTCAGCGAGCGGTCCCTGACCTTTTTGATCTCCTTGCGCCCGTCTTCGAATTCTATCTCGACGGCGCTCGAATCGCCTTCCTTTATCACCCTGATGACCGTCCCGTAGAGCATGCCTGAAGGCTGCGCATAGCTCACCTCATCGCCCGGTCTGTATTCAAAAGTCTCGGCCTTGCTCATTCCACTTCACCTCTTCTGGTTTTCGACGAACGCGGCTTTTGCGCCTGCATACGCACCGCGCCGCATTTCGCGCAAACCCATTTGCGCTTCTTGTGATAACTGCGTCTCTTCTCGATCATCTTAATTCGGCACCTCGGACAGGTCAAAGCCATTTCTCCATATCGAATGCGCGGCGCGCAAGCCACGATAATAATTTCGCTGCGCGGGTCTCTTATGATAGCATCGCGCTGTTTGTGTGAACACCAGGGAGAACTGATTATGAACGAGACTTTTTCAATCTTTCGTAAACGCGCGGCCTGCCTCGCCCTTGCGCTCGCAGTTTGTATGCTCGCATCAGCCGAGCGCATCGACGCGAATGGCGAGGCTTCGTCCGCCGGTCGCATTCCGATTGCGCAAGGGGGGCGCTCGCTCACGCTCAAAGACTATTACCGCATAGAGAGCGTCGGAAGCCCCGCCATCTCGCCCGACGGACGACAGTTGGCTTTCACTCGCTCTTACATAATCGAAGCCGATAACCGCCGCCATAGCGAAATCTGGATAGCTCCGACGGACGGCTCAAGCGCGCCCTCTCGAATAACGCATCCGGCCTTCAACTCTTCAAACCCGCGATGGAGTCCCGACGGCAAACTCCTCAGTTTCACTTCGCGGCGCGAGGTGCCGGGCGAGCGGGGCGGCTCTTCTATATGGTTCCTTCGAATGGACCGGCCCGGCGGAGAGGCTTTTCAGATAGAGGGCGTAGCGGGCACGCCCATCTTCAGCCCCGACAATCGATGGATAGCATTCACGCGAAGGACTCCGCCCGCAAGCCGTCCCGCCAAACAGTACGCTTCCGATTTTGAAAAGCGCATTGAAGAGAGATTCGAAGGCAGGATATTCGACTGGATGAACTATCGCTTCGATGGGCGCGGCTATCTGCCCGACCCGCGAGACCCGTCCGTTACTCCGCCCGCCGAACTCTACATCGTCCCGCGAGAGGAGCGTAGCCTCTCCTATGGCGGCACCCCCAGGCAAATAACCCATCTCGGCGTCGACGTTCAATCGGCCGCGTGGCGGCCGGACAGCCGCGCGCTCGCGCTGGAAGCCAATGAGCATCAGCGCGACGAGTATATTTATGAAAGGGCAGATATCTGGATTGTGACCCTGGAGGGTGAAACCCGTCGGCTCACAGATGACGGATACAATCACAGTTCGCCCGAATGGTCTCCCGACGGACGCTCTCTGGTCTTTCGTCGTCAGAAGGGACTGAGCCTCGTTATAGAGTCGAAGCAAAATCATGGCGCAGAGGTCGATCTCTATCGCCTGTCGGCCGAAGGCGGCAAGATGGAAAACCTCACAGCCGGGTGGGATTATCTGCCCGGCGCTCCGACGTGGAGCGCGGATGGCAAACACATATATTTCAACGCTGGCGTAGGCGGCACCTCGCACCTGTTTCGCGTCCCTGCTGCGGGCGGCGTGGTCGAACAGATAACTCGCGGAGACCGCTCTCTCGGCGGCTTCAGCATGTCGCAAGCGTCAGATCACATGGCTTACACCGCGACCGACCCCTTGCATCCCGGCGAGGTCTTTTCATCTCGCGCGGACGGCAGCGACGAAAAGAAACTCACCGCCTTCAACGATGCTCTGTTGAAAGAGGTACGACTGAGCCGCACGGAGAGCATTCTCTATCCGAGCAAGGACGGCACAGAGATAGAAGGATGGGTGATGCTGCCTCGCAACTACGATGCGAGCAGGGGACCGTATCCGCTGATACTGAACATACACGGCGGCCCGCACGGCGCTTACGGCAACAACTTTTCGTTTCAATTTCAGGTGCTTGCGGCCAGCGGATACGCTGTTCTTTACACGAACCCTCGCGGCTCGACCGGTTACGGAGAAAAGTTTTTATGGGCGACCTGGGGCGGATGGGGGAAACTCGATTACGAAGACGTTTTAGCCGGAGTCGACCACGTGATGAAGCGTTATCCGATAGACGGCAAGCGATTGGGCGTGACGGGTTATTCCTATGGCGGCTTTTTGACCAACTGGGTGATAACGCAGACGAAGCAGTTCAAGGCGGCCATCGTCGGCGCAGGCATATCGAACTGGATAAGCGACTACGGCACGGCCGACATCCCGCGAACGAAAGAGAGCGAATTCTTCGGCACCCCATGGGAAGCCCGGAGCAACGAGCTTTTGCGCAAGTGGTCGCCCATAAATTACGCGGGCAACGTGGCGACGCCGACCCTGTTCATTCATGGCGAATCGGATTTCCGTGTGCCCATAGAACAGGCCGAGCAGATGTACACGGCCTTGAAGAAGCGGCGCGTACACGCGAGGTTCATACGCTACCCGGATACATCGCATGGAGGCTGGACGCCCTGGAACACGGTCCATCGTTACTATCAGGAGTTGAAATGGTGGGAAGAGCATCTCTCTTCGCCGGGCAACGCAGGCCGTTAAGGGCGACGGTTCGCGCGTATGACCTGATATAGAGAAAGCGGAAAATAAGAGGGCGGAAAAACCCTGTCAAAATTTTACGCACATCGCTACGAGGGTAGCGCCTTATGCGGTCGTACCAAACGGATGCCGCCTTGCCCTTATCAGATAGATGAGGGTATGGTTCATTTATGATCGA
The DNA here is from genome assembly GCA_022615215.1 of Blastocatellia bacterium. Classification (GTDB taxonomy): domain Bacteria; phylum Acidobacteriota; class Blastocatellia; order UBA7656; family UBA7656; genus JAKEHD01. The sequence goes on along the minus strand of JAKEHD010000077.1, from coordinate 10,228 downwards.
TTGGTCTTCCTGTCCTGTGGTAGAACGAGACTCGGAAAAAGTCAGCGGCTCCTGGGTCTTCCGTGACACTCGTGTCCCTGTGATCGCGCTATTCGAGAACCTCGAAGGCGGAGCCTCTATCGATGATTTCTTATCGTGGTTTCCCGGTGTTAAAAGAGAACAGGTAGAAGCCGTCCTTGAATACACGATTCAAAGCCTCAAAACCGACCATCGGGCGGCGTAGTGATGAAACTATTATTCGACCAGGGAACTCCTGTTCCTTTACGGAATCATCTGCCGAATCATATCGTAGAGACAGCTTATGAAAAAGGGTGGAGCAATCTCAAAAATGGCGACTTACTGACTCGCGCTGAGGCAGCGCGGGCCGGTAAAATCGCTGCTCCCGCCTATGACTTATCGGATGTTTAGGCGTCGTCAAGGAGAGTTGACATGGATGATAAAGAAGCCACAGAGAAATACTCTCCAAACCTTTCACGCCTTAAAAAGATATTCGTCGTCCTTACAGCATTGTGGCTCGCCTTCTCGCTCGCTCAGGAGAGCATTTCATTCTTCTCTTCGCCGCTGCTGCGTGTGGATGTCTTTATCATTTACGCTTTCTCAATCCCGATAACCTTATGGGGAACCGTCTTGCCTCTGCTGCTTGCAGTATGGTTATGCTGGATGATTAAACTGCGATTGAAAAGCGATGGGGTAGGGCGATCTGTTTATGAAGCGATCAAGGTCAGGCTAGAAGGAATTATCGGCGTAGTAATATTTATAGTAATGTCTTTTGTCGTTGTATCCTTTCCGGCATATCTTTTCATAGAGGACTTCATGGCCTTCTCGGTTTTGCCTCTGACAACGCCCGTCTGTAGTATCCTGGGAGCCTTTATCGGCTACTGTATCTTCAGGCGCGTGAAGATTGATAACAGGCCCGCGTTACTGGCTTTATTGATATGTTCGATATTGGCGACAGAGTATTTGGATTGGAATCCCAGAAAGCCTTTGCTCCGAAACTTATATCGGATAAGAGTAGGCATGACAGTAGCAGAAGTGGAACAAATAATGGATGGGCATATTAAAGGTTTTGGATTGCCGGATAATTTAGCCCGCGATTTCAAGGACGAGGACGGTCCCATCATGTACAGAGCCGACTGGAGCGCAGCCTATAATTCCGACTTCGGATGGATAGAAATCAAGGATGGAAAAGTTGAGGACGTTTGGCACGATCATGACTAGCGACGAAGGCATATGAAAAGCGTATGCAGGTAAAGTGTTCAGACAAGCAAAAAAACTCACCACGGAGACACAGAGAACACAGAGAATGCCTTCATTTCCTCTGTGCCTCCGTGCCTCCGTGGTGAAAAATCTCATACCTTTCTGAACACTTACGTATGCAGCGTGTGCTGGATTTTCAGCGCAAGAGACGTATACTATTAACCGGTCTCGCTGAGGCTTGATATGATAGAGAGCACCATAAAGGAGGCCCGGTATGAGATTGACTTCCTTATGTATCCTTCGAGGTTTCCGGCCCGAAGCCTATGATCACCGCTCTAGTTTAGCCACGCGCTCCGGTCAGGCCGGATGGCGAAAGGTTGCGATCCTACTGCTTTTGACGGGATATGCGGTTGCTTTTGCCTCTCTGCCCTTTCCGTCGTCGGCTGCGAGCAGTCAGGGCGAAATCCTCACGCTCGAATATAAAATACCTGTCGAGCGCGAACTGGCCGGAGGACAGACGCACTCTTATCGAATATCCCTCAATGCCGGTCAGTACGTGCGCGTCATGGTAGAGCAAAAGGGCATCGATGTCGCAATGACGCTTTTTAGCCCTGACGGAGCGAAACTGGCGGAGATCATACTTCCTCACACGCTGCAAGGACGCAAAGTCATCATCGCGGTGACCGCAGCAGCGGGAAACCACCGACTGGAGGTGCGTTCTCAGAAAAAGGATGCGGCTGCTGGAAGGTATGAGGTACAGATACTCGATCTGCGAGAAGCCACGGCGGAGGACAGAACTCGCGTTGCGATAAGAAAGCTGGTTGCCGAAGCGATGGACCTGCGTCTGCAAGGGACGGCTCAGTCCTTGAACAAAGCCATCGAAAAACTCCAGGAGGCATTGCCACTCATTCGCAGCATTCGGGATCGCTACGGAGAATCCGAGGCTCTGGCCAATATGGGCGCGGCTTATTTCTTCCTGTCTGATTATCAGAAATGCATCGAGATGTTCACTCTCGCGCTGGCCATCTGGCAGGAGACGGGCGACCGCCAGGGACAGGCAGTCGCTTACTCTTATTTTGCCAGCGCCCAGAACGCGCTGGGCGAATGGGAAAAAGTTATAGAGTCATTGAAGAAGGCGTTGCTGATCTATCAGGCTCAGGGCGACCGCCTCAGCGAAGCAATAACGCTCGGTAACATCAGCACGTTTTACTCTAAAGTAGGTGATATGGAGAAGGGGCTGGAGTACGCGAATCTGGCTCTTCCGATCAGGCGCGAAGTGGGAGACCGGGGCGGCGAGGCCCATACGCTGAACATCATCGGCTCAATTTATAACGCATCGGGGGAGAACAGGAAGGCGATAGAGATCTACGAACGGGCGCTTCGGTTACGTCCTCTTGCAGATAGGATAGCAGAAGCCAACCTGCTCAGGAATCTCGGCACTGCTTACGCTGCGATGGGCGATACGCAAGCGGCGCTCGACTACCTCAATCAGGCCCTCCCCCTGTCCCGCGAGTCCGGTGGCCGTCAAGGGGAGGCAATCGCGCTCAGGAGCTTGGGAGAGGTCTACCACTTACTGGGTCAGACAGAAAAGGCGCTCGAATACTTCACCGAGTCGCTTCCTATCGCGCGAGCCATAGGCCACCGCGAGGGCGAGGCGCGGTCACTGCACTTTATTGCTCGCGTGCATAGAGACCTCAATCAGCTTCGCGAAGCTCGCGTTAACATCGAGGCTGCGATCAGCATCATCGAATCGCTCCGCTCGCGGATTTCAGACCAGCAACAGCGTTCCTCCTATTTCGCCACCGTGCGGAGCTACTACGATCTATATATCGACATACTGATGCGGCAGCGCAATGAGCGCGATTCAGAAAACCTCAACGTGCTTGCGATAGAAGCGAGCGAGCGATCTCGCGCCCGCAGCTTGCTCGAACTCCTCGTCGAGGCCCGGATAGAGATTCGTCAGGGCGTCGACGAGGAGATGCTCAAGCGGGAACGCACGCTGCAGCAATCTCTCAACACCAGCGCCGAACAGCAGATAAGGCTTCTCAGCGGAAAACCTACGGCTGAACAGGCTGAGACGGTGGCCAAACGGGTTGCATCACTTACGGCCCAGCTTCAAGAAGTGAGGACGCAGATTCGCACCGCCAACCCGCGCTATGCCGCGCTCACGCAGCCCGAACCGCTCACACTCAAAGAGATTCAAGAACAGGTGCTTGATGCCGACACCATGCTTCTGGAGTATGCGCTTGGCGATAAGCGAAGCTATGTGTGGGCAGTCACGCAGACATCTATCAGCGGATATGAACTCCCCGGACGCGAGGAGATAGAAGCGGCGGCGCGGCGATTCTATGATCTGCTGCGGACACACCCGAACACAGAGAGACGCGGAGACGCAGAGACGCGGGGACGCGGAGAGTTGGAGGAAGCGGGAGCACAACTGAGCCGAATGCTGCTCGCACCCGTAGCCGACCAACTCGGAACCAGGCGGCTTGCCATTGTGGCCGATGGCGCATTGCAGTACGTGCCTTTTGCCGCCCTGCCCGTTTCTGAGACACGGCGACACGGCGACGCGGGGACGCGGCGACAAGCGACCGATCTCCGCGTCCCCGCGTCCCCGCGTCCCCGCGTCGGTTCTGTTCCCCTGATAGTCAACCACGAAATCGTCAGCCTGCCCTCGGCTTCGACGCTGGCTGTGCTGAGGCGCGAACTAAAGGGACGAGCGCCTGCGCCTAAGCTGGTAGCGGTGCTTGCCGACCCGGTATTCGATATCAAGGATGTGCGACTCCGTCGCTCGGCAAAAGATGTCACCACCAGCGAAAGAGCGATTGATTCGGAGGTGAATGCAAAGCTCGTAAGGTCGGTCAAGGAAGCGGGGCTTGCAAACGGCGAGTGGCCGCTGCCGCGCCTTCTAGGGACAAGGCGCGAGGCGAATGCAATTCTTGCCTTAGCGCCTGAGTCTAAGCGAAGGCGCGCGCTCGATTTCGAAGCGAACCGAGAGGTTGTGACCGGCGAAGATATGGGCCAGTACAAGATCATCCATTTCGCCACGCATGGAATTCTCAACAGCCGTAACCCGGAGCTATCCGGCATCGTGCTCTCGCTTGTTGACGTGCAGGGCCGACCGCAGAACGGTTTCCTGCGATTGCATGAGATATACAATCTGCGACTGTCGGCGGATATGGTTGTGCTCAGCGCCTGTCAGACAGGTCTCGGAAAAGAGATTCGCGGAGAAGGGCTGATCGGGCTTACGCGCGGGTTTATGTACGCGGGCGCTCCGCGATTGGTGACGAGCCTGTGGCAGGTTGACGACAAGGCCACAAGCGAGTTGATGATGCGTTTTTATCGCGGGATGCTTGACCGAAAGTTGACGGCGGCAGCGGCATTGCGCGCCGCGCAGATTGAGATGTGGCGGCAGAAAGACTGGCAATCGCCTTATTACTGGGCCTCATTCGCCATACAGGGAGAATGGCGATAAGGAAAAAGTAAGCCTGCCGCGCTTCCTTACTTTTGCCTTTTACCTTTATTCATGGAGTTGCCTTCTCAAAGAAAAGATTGGGTCTTAACGCGCGAGGCGCTCGACCAATTACTTGAGCAACTAGATTCGGACCGCGACCGCGCAGCCGAGAAATACGAGCAGATTCGCCGACGGCTTATGAAGCTCTTCAGGTGGCGGGGCTGTCTGGCTTTTGAGGAATATACAGACAGGACGATTGACCGGGTCGCTCGCCGAATCGCCGAAGGGGCCGAAATTCAAACTGCCAGTCCGTATACGGTTTTCTACGGCGTGGCGATGAATCTGCTCAAAGAGCACTGGCGAAAATCCGAACGCGAATCAGAGATGCTCGACCACCTGATTCAATCACAGCCCTCTGCGGAAGACCCCGAAGACCTTATGGCACAGGAGGAGGAAAAGAAGGAACAGGAAGCCCGTATCGCGTGCCTTCGCCATTGCCTGGGGCGGCTTCCTTCAGAGAGCCTCGCGCTGATTAAGAAGTATTACGCCGAGGGAGATGTGCTCGACAAGGAACAGCGAAAGCAGATGGCCGCAGAGTTGAGGATTTCGGTCAACGCCCTGCGAGTACGGGCTTATCGAATAAGAGGGGAAGTCGAACAGTGTGTCGACGATTGCCTCAATCCTGTGCGGTCAGCATGAAACGGTTTTTCGTTTTTCGACATTAAGTAAATAGGGGGGACAAAAGCAAAAAGTAAAAAGAGCGCGCGAAGCAGAGTTTCTCGGTTTTGCCTTTTTACTTTTGCCTTATCTTTATGGGCGGTAAAGCATACAACGATGATCTCCTGGTTCGATACCTGCTCGGTCAGTTATCGGAAGAGGAGCAGTCTCAGGTTGAAGAACGGTTCATCAACGACGGTGAGTATTACGAGCGACTTCTAATCATCGAAGACGAATTGAGATGCGCCTACGCAAAAGGGGCGCTTCCTCCTGCGGAGCGCGAACTCTTCAAGAATCGTTTCCTGATCTTCCCCGACGAGCGCAAAAAAGTCGAACTGGCCGGGGCTATGATAAGCGAGCTTTCAACTATTGCTCTCGAAGAGGCGGCCGAACCCCTCCGTGCTCACGGTGAAAAAAGGAACTGGCGCGAAAGATTGCAGGCGATCTTCGATTTCAGAAGCGCGGGGATGCGTCTGGCGATGGCGGCGGCGGCTCTTGTCATCCTGGCAGCATTCGCCTGGATGGCGATTGAGACCTCGCGACTGCGCAATCGGGTCGCTGAACTTGAAGCGAGTCAAAAGGCGCGCGAGCAGGAGATCGCGCAGCAATCGGACGAGGGACGTTCCCGCCTCGAACAACTCGGCAGAGAACTCGAGGAGGAGCGCAATCGTCGCGCCCTTCTGGAACAGGAGCTTGCACAGATGCGCGAGCCGCCCTCTGCGGGTGGCGATGCGGGGCTTTCAATCGTTTCGCTGATACTTGCGCCCGGTCGAATCCGGGGCGGCGGCGAGACGAAGAGGCTGACGATTCGCCAAGACCTCTCTCAAGTGCGGCTCCTGCTAAATATCGGGGAGAGGAGCGCGTACAGGAGCTATCAGGCTTTGATACTCAATTCCGAAGGCGCTCAGGTGTGGAGCCGCGAAGCCTTGCGCGCAAATAAAGGGCAAGGCGCACAGTTTGTAGCCTTGAGAATCCCCGCACGGCTGCTGGCCGAAGACGATTACGAAATCAACCTCAAAGGGCTTACCCAAACCGGCGAACTCGAACGCGTCGGCGACTACTACTTCACTGTCCTTAGGACAAGGTAAAAGGAAAAAGGGGAAAACAGGAGCTTTCTCCATTTGCCGCTTTTACCGTTCCCATCTCTCCTCTCTCCCTTTTTTCCTTTTGCCTTTTGCCTTTTTCCTTTAAGCCTCTCTGTAATAGTTTTTCAGAACCGACATTAAATTTATGTAGGCGGTTAGCGAGGCGGGGAGCCGAATTGTTACGGCTTCGCCGCTGCCGGGGCGAAGTATTTTCCTCTGCTTTGTGCCCAATAATCTCATTGTCGATAATGGAGGTCTGAAATGAAGAGCAAGGCTTCAGGTTCTGTTCGCAATCACACTATCAAGTCGAATACATCAAAATCCTATTTCGCACGCTCAATCTTCAGGGCGCGGGTGTTGCTCGTGTTGATGTTTTTCTCGCTGCTGCTGCCTGCGCCCCGTGCAATGGTGCAGAATCGAGAACAGGCTGCCCCCGGCGACCTCGTTACGACATTTGGGGCGGGCGGCGTCGTTATGACAGACTTCGCCGGAGGTCATGACTCGGCTAATGCAGTCACCACCAATCTATTCGGCAAGATCATCGCCGCAGGGTCGGCCACAGTCCCCGGCCAAGGCACTGATTTCGCGCTTGCCTGCTACGACGAGAATGGAAATCTCGACCCGACGTTCGGCGTTGGTGGCAGGGTGACGGTTGACTTCTTCGGCGCAAACGATGGAGCAAGGGGCGTGGTCGTTCAGCCTGATGATGGAAAGATCGTCCTCTCAGGGTTCGCAACAAACGGCGGCGAGAGACAGTTTGCCATAATCCGTTTCAACGCCGACGGCTCACTCGATTCGACATTCGATCAGGATGGCAAAGTCGTTTTGGATCTCGGTTCTACTTCAGAAGCTTTCAAGGTGGCTCTGCAAGAAGACCTCAAGATCGTGGCAGTCGGGGATTCAAGACCGCAAACCAGCCTGGATTTCACCATTGTTCGGCTCAATCAGGACGGGTCGCTTGATAATTCATTCGGTGATGACGGAGTAGTGACGATTAACTTCGGGAATGTCGACAGGGCGATTGATCTGGCGATTGATGAAACTAACATCTTCGTTTGTGGATTCGTTGTCACGGGCCCGACCGATTCGGATTTCGGCATCGCTCGACTCAACATCTCGGATGGCAGTCTGAATAACGAGTTCGGCGGCGACGGTACAGTCACTACTGACTTCTTTGGCAAGCAGGACGGCGCGCAGGCCATCTTACTTCGCGGGCCTACTTTTGATATCAATGAAAGACATTTAATCGTTGGCGGAATCGCAACAGACGAGACGCAGGATTTCGCTCTTGCGGCTTACAATTATACTGGCGTCCTCATCGACAATTTCTTCTTCGGCGTGGCTCAATCCCCGAAAACAACATTTGATTTTAATGGCAGCAGAGATCAGGTTTTTGATCTGATCGATGAGCCGGACGGTGGCTTCGGCGCAATCGGATGGGCTGGCGATGGAGACAGGTTCGATCTGGGTGTTGCCTATTGGGATTACAAACCATCGAAACGTTGGGAGCTTTCTGGCAATTACACGTATGATACTTCTTCAGGAGCCAACAATGTGGCATTTGGCGCGACGCTGTATGAAGACACGATCATCACCGCCGGCACTGGCCTCAACCTGATTACCGGGAACGACGACTTTGTCCTCACCCGTCATGAGAACGAGAAGTTTGCCGAGATCATCAAGCGGGCTCCTGCTACCCCGGTGGTGAGGGGAGATCTAATCACCTACACCTTCGAGATAAATAATCTCACAGATAATGAGTTATCCTTCATTGTCACAGACGTGCTGCCAGTTGGTGTAACTTTTGAAGAATCCCAAAATCCTGATTGGGATATTCTCTCCGAGTTCGGGAACTCGCCCATTATAGAAAGGCAGCTTTCCGTGCCAGCCGGTCAGACCGTCTTCATCGGTTTGCGCGTTCGCGCTGGCCAGTTCGGCATTCTCAAAAACAAGGCAAACCTTCTGCTGCCCCATCCTGATGATCCCGTATTTGGCTATGTCACTCCCACATTTCTCGGTTCTTCTGAGGTAGAATCTGAAGTGACGGAGCCGAGCATCGGCGGCGCTGTGATCCAGGGTAAGAAGCTATTTCTCTTCGGCAGCTACCCATCTCCATCAAACGTGAATCCGAATCCATTAAGCGTGAACGGGCTGGAAGCCAAGTGCCCGACGATTCTCATTGATGGTCAGGAGCAAAAGACCAAACGCGATCCCGATAATCCGACAACTGTGCTGATAGCCAAGAAGGGCGGCAAGAAGATCGCGCCCGGCCAGACCGTAACGCTGAAGGTCCGGCTCTGCGACGGCACGGAGACGGCGGGTTTCACCTTCACACGGCCTCAGTGATCGAAATGCTCCGGGTGACGGCAATGAGCGAGACTCCGATCATTACGGAATGCCGGGATAATGAAAGGACGAAGCTTGTTGCCGCACTTCGCCGCCCGTCAGGCTTCGGTCTTGAGGGCCGCGAGCAGGTCTGTGGCACTGGCCCAGTCTTCGTCGAATACGCGGGCAATCTTCTGGCACATGCCTGGGTCTTGAACCATTATGCCGACTTCGCGGCGGCGCTCAAGGCTCGATTTGCGAAGGTTCTGGCTCCCTATGAAGAAACGCTCGCTGTCTACGAGTATGCACTTGGCATGCAGCTTGTACCGCGACAGCTTTCTGACCTGAAGGCTCGTTCCCGTTGTGGCAAGGCCCGGCCTCTGGCTGATAATCTTAACTGCGCACCCGGCCGCCGCTTTGGTCAGTAACAGGTCGATCATTTCTTTATCGCGAAGCTTCGCATCCATTATTCGAATACTCCGCTCGGCCGAATCAATCAGGGCGAGCAATTTCTCGCGGCTGCCCGATGGGCTTATCACAAGCGGGGAATCCGAAGGCTGGAACTGCTCGCCTCGCCAGTCTGCGTCGAACAAGCGATTGAGTTCTGTCGTGATCTCGCCGTCGCGCACAAACAGGCCGAAGTCGCGGGCATAGTGCATATTCTTTTGAGTGGGATTGAAAGTGAGTATCAACGACTGACGGTTGTCAATCGTCATCATCTTGTAATGATAACGCTCAATCTTTTCATTCAATGGCTTGGGGGTTCGGACTTCGATGCCAAGCCTTGAGAGTTCGTGCGTGAGCTTCTTATTACGTTTCGTCCAGCCTTTCGATGTCGGGATAGCGATTCAGGATACCCGATCGTCGGATCGCTTCCCGTATCGTCGTGCCATCTGGCACGGATAACTCTATGATGACTTGCTCCTCGCGCGTGGCATAGGCCACTCGGATCGCGATCGCGCCGCTAGCATTGCCGCCCGGTACCATAGCGTTCCTCGGCACGGCGGCAAAAGGCATCCACGAGCGAATTGGCCAATTGATTGAACACTTGACCGAAAGCGAGACCGAGTATGCCTTTCGCCAGCTCGAAATGCAGGTGCAAGGAGACCTCGCAGCCTTGTGTCCCGAGGGGCTGGAACAAGCGGGCGACGGCGCGGTATCTGGCCGAGCACTACGCCTCGTCCATTGCCGACTGCGAGGCGGTGATACGCCTGAACCCCTATCACTTCGGGGCGCTCGCCGGGCGAGGCATCTGCCACCTGGCCCTGCGCCAGCACCGCGAGGCCGCGCGCTGGTTCGGTCGGGCGCTGGCCATCCATCCGCGCCTGGACGGCGTTCGCCAGCACCTGGCCCGGGTCCAGGCTGAGCTGGTCCGCGGCAACGGACACGACGTGGCCCCCGGCGCCGGCGGGCCCGAGGAGGCATGATGGCCCAGTGGGCGGTCTACCCT
>JAKEHD010000076.1 GCA_022615215.1 Blastocatellia bacterium | reverse complement strand
CGCAATCCTTCGTTCGAAGGGCAGCCGATTGCCGCCGCACGCGCGACCTTATACGTGAGTTCGGAGGCGACGACACAGATCGCTCGGTGCGGCTCATTGCGAAGATAGAAAAGCCCGAAGCGGTAGAGGATCTTTCCGACATCCTCGACACGGCGGACGGGGTCATGGTGGCGCGAGGCGATCTTGCGGTAGAGACCGCGCCCGAACGTGTGCCTGTGCTTCAAAAGAAGATAATCTCCCAGGCGCTCGATGCCGAAAAGACCATAATCACCGCAACACAGATGCTTCAATCGATGGTCGAAAGCCCCTGGCCCACTCGCGCCGAAGCGTCCGACGTTTCGAACGCCGTGCTCGACGGGTCGGACGCCGTTATGCTGTCGGAAGAGACGGCTATAGGCCACTTCCCCGTCGAATCGATCCTGATGATGGACCGGATAATTCGTTCGACCGAAGAGAGCAATCTGCCTCAAAACGCCTCCATTCGGAAATCGCTCTTCAATCGAAAGCAAGGCTCCTACGGCCGCGCAATCGCGGAAGCCGCAGTCTATGCCGCCGAAGAGATCGACAGCCGCCTGATAGTAGTTCTATCAGGCGTCGGCTATATGGCCCGGCACGTCGCCGCGCTCCGGCCCCGCCAGCGCATAATCGCGTTCACGCCCGTCAGGCGTACTTATGATCAGTTGGCTATCACATGGGGTGTCGAAGGCTATCTGGTCGAAGAGGTGTCTTCCGGCAAGGGCATGTTGCTTGCGCGCGCCGACCGCCTTCTGCTCGACCGCAAGCTGGCCGAGCGGGGCGAAGGCATCGTTGTGATTACCGGCAAGGTCGATGACCCTGCAAGGTCTTACTCGATGAAACTGCATCGCGTCGGCGATCTTACGAAAGGAGCGTGATCGCGCGGCGAGAATCAACTCGACGATTTCGAACAGGAGAGAAAGTCACTATGAATAAAAGGAAGATTTCCTTATATCTAACGCGCGCCCTGGCCCTCTCTTTCGTCCTTCTGACAGGTCTTGCGGGCATAAATATCCGTGCACAGCAGGTGGCAGACACGGCGTTCAATCCGCCGATAGAGAAGCCCGCATACGCGAAGGATGGCGGCCCCGTCGTCGCTATCGATGAAGCTCATTACAACTTCCACACGGCGGATGGCCGCTATCTTGCTTTTGCGAATTTGCTGAGGCGAGACGGCTACATTGTAAAAGGATCGTCCGCACTCTTCAGCAAAGACTCGCTCAATGAGGTCAAGATACTCGTCATCGCAAACGCGCTTGCCGAGCGCAACCGTGAGGATTGGTCGCTTCCCACTCCTTCGGCATTTTCGGATAAAGAGATCTCGGCCGTGCGCGATTGGGTGAAGGCAGGCGGCTCGCTCTTTTTGATAGCCGATCACATGCCTTGCGCGGGGGCGGCCGAGAAACTCGGAGCCGCTTTCGGCTTCAAGTTCAGCAACGGATACGCTATGAATGAAAAAGCGCGGGGCGGGCCAATGATATTTCGGAAATCGGACAGAACGCTCAGAGATCATCCGATCACGCGCGGCAGAATCGATGCTGAAAAGGTCGAGGCGGTGGCGACCTTTACCGGCTCGGCGTTTCAGGCAGGCAAAGACGCCGAGCCTGTACTCGTCTTCGGGCCGGATGTCGTCTCATTCGAGACAAAAGTCGCAGGAGAGTTCCCGCCCGAAACGCCGCGCGTCCCCGTGAGCGGATGGCTGCACGGCGCAGTCCTGAAATTCGGGAAAGGGCGCGTGGCCATATTCGGCGAGGCGGCGATGTTTTCAGCGCAACTTGCCGGACCTAACCGCCGACCGATGGGCATGAACGCGCCCGTAGCATCCGAAAATCCGAAGTTTCTGCTCAACATAATGCACTGGCTTTCGGGTCTGTTGTAAGGAGACATGTACGGGCGGGCGTCCCTGCCCGCCCCTCATTTCGAATAAGCAAGCGAGTCGAATAAGCGAGCGAGTCGAATAAGCAAGCGAGTCGAATGAGCGAGCGAGTCGAATGAGCGAGCGAGTCGAATGAGCGAGCGAGGGGCGACCACAGAGGGTCGCCCGTACATGAGAGGTTCGAATTCTTTCACATCAAGCTGATGGGATCGACCTCGACGGAAATCGAGCGGGGGTTGTGACCGAGCGCCGCCGTGCGGTCCATCGCAAGGTCTAGCGTTTCACGAGCGGCGCGGCGACTGCGAGCTTTGATGAGTATCTGAAAGCGATGCTCGCCCTTCAAACGAGCGAGCGGCGCGGGCGCGGGTCCGAGCACTCTTATGCTCGAAGTGCGGGCCGCCTGTCGCAGTTCGCGCGCAAGGTCCGCAGCAGCGAGATTCGCGCGGTCGAAGTCTTTATCCTTTATGCATATATTTATGAGCGCAGTGAAAGGCGGATAGTGCATCGCCCGCCGAAAAGAAATCTCACGCTGATAAAATGCGTCGTAGTCCTGATCTTTCGCGCAGACGAGCGAATAGTGCTCAGGGTGATAAGTCTGAATTATCACGCGGCCCGGCAGATGGCCTCGCCCGGCACGGCCCGCCACCTGAGTCAGCAATTGAAAGGTGCGCTCGGCTGCGCGGAAATCGGGAAGCGAAAGTCCCACGTCGACCGATATGACGCCCACTAGCGTCACGTTATGAAAGTCGTGCCCCTTGGCGAGCATCTGCGTCCCGACGAGCATATCTATGGTTCCAGAGGCAAACTCCATCAAAATGTGTTCGAGGCTCCCTCGCCGCCGCGTTGTGTCGCGGTCTACTCTGGCTATGCTCAATTCGGGAAAGAGTTCTCCGAGTTTGGCTTCGAGCTGCTCGGTCCCTTCGCCTACGTATTGAATGTACTGACCGTCGCAGGCGGGGCAGGCGCGCGGCACGCCTCTTATGTAGTTGCAATAGTGACAGAGCAGGCTCGAATTATAGCGATGATATGTGAGCGTCACATCGCAGTTGGGACAGCGTATGGCAAGCCCGCACGACCGACACAGCGCGAACGAAGAGTAGCCGCGACGGTTCAAGAGTATTATCGTCTGCTCGCCGCGCTCGTGCGTTTCGGCGATGGCGGTCTTCAATTCATCGGAGAAGGTCTGCGACTTGCCGTGACGTTTGAAGACCTCGCGCATATCTACGGTCTGCACATCGGCGAGCGGGCGGTTGCCGTAGCGAGCCTCCAATCTGATGTAGATAGACTTGCCCGTGCGCGCGTTGTGAAACGATTCGAGCGAAGGCGTGGCGGACCCGATCACGACTACCGCACGCGCACGCACGGCGCGCATTATCGCCGTGTCGCGTCCGTGATAGCGAGGAGTCTCGTCCTGCTTGTATGAAGTTTCGTGCTCTTCATCGACTATTATGATGCCGAGGTTTTCAAGCGGCGCAAACACAGCCGAGCGCGTGCCTATAACGACCTGCGCCTCGCCCTCTTTGATGCGCCGCCATTCATCGAGGCGCTCGCCTTCGGACAGACTCGAATGGAGTATGGCGACCGCGTCTCCGAAGTGCGTTCGCAGTCGGCGCGAAAACATAGGCGTAAGCGAAATCTCAGGCACAAGCATCAATGCGCTCTGACCTCGGAGCGTGGCCTCGCGCATTGCGCGTATGTAGATTTCGGTCTTGCCGCTTCCCGTCACTCCGTGCAGGAGAAAAGTCGCGTACTCGTGCTCGTCGAGTTTTGCCACTATGGAATCGAGCGCGCGCTGCTGCTCTTCGTTCAGAATAACGAGGTCCATCTGTTCCTGACTTATATGAGCGAGCGGATCGCGGCGAACTTCGCTTGGGAAGACCTCTACCATACCGCGCTTTTCCATAGTGCGAACGACGGAGGCGGAGACTCCGGCTTCTTCCAACAATTCACTGAGCGGCACGGCTTCACCGGTCGAAGTGAGAAGCTCGACTACGCGCTGCTGTTGTTCGCTGAGAGGTTTATCGGCAGTCGGCAGGTCGGTCCCGTTGGCATTTCTCTTACCGAGCAGGCGCACGGCATTTTGGAGTTTAGGCCTCAGGCGGCTATCGTCTACGCGATGAGCCACGTGAATGAGGCCCGCGCGTTCGAGTTGACGAATGAGGGCGGTAGCGTGCGATCTCGACAATTGTCTTTCAAGCTCGCGCGAGCTGATAGCGCCCGCGCCCGCGAGCAATTCAAGCACTTCGTTTTTCGAAGAAGACCACCCGAATCCTGTTTGCGCGTGAGCTATAGCGGAGCGTCCGGCATCGGTTATCGTGAGCACCTGTTCAGTGGCGACGGTCGCGCCTGCGGGCAGGGCCGTTCGCAGACATTCACCCCACGGCGCGTAGTAATAATCGGACATCCATCGAGTGAGTTCGAGCATATCGCGTCCGACTATAGGGACTTCATCGACGAGTTCTTCGACATCTTTTATATCGGACGAAGTGATCTCTCCGTCGAGGTGATTGTGAAGGGCTACGATGAAGGCGGTGAGGAGTTTTTTACCGAAAGGGACGATGACGCGGCAACCCACCTGAGCGCGCGCGGAAATGTCTTCCGGCAGCCGGTAAGTGAAGGTTTGTCTGACATAAACTGGAACCGCAACTTCCGCATACATCGCGCGCCATTTTACACGAAATTACTCGACACCGAAAACCGGCACCGAAAGTAGTATTCGCCCATGCACCCTGGAGTCATTCGGTTTTCAGGCATGCGTCGCTAATTTCATCATTGCAGCAGAAACCGCATATACTGGTCAGGCTCGGCTTTTCGAAATGTGAGAGATTTCGATTTTGGGTGCAAAAGAGCGGGTAAGGTGTACTCGCTCAAACGATGAGATGATCGCCCTCGTCATCGGAGTCGGAAAACCATCTCAAATCTTCGCCGCTCAGGACTCGCTTTAGAAAAGCGTGATCCTCGCAAAATTCCTTGATTACCTGCATGGAAAAGTAAAGGTCTAAATCAACGGCGGGCCCGTTCTCGCCGGAGACCACATCACTCCATAAAAAGTAGCTGGCATAATGCATTAGTTTGTAAGTAATCCGGTCCTCACTCGAAGATCCTCGCGGGCGAGCTAACAGCCCCATGGCTTCTTCCATCCGAACCAATCCGATTGGCACATCATCGGTTTTGCCTCGATAGTAATCAAATATCGCCTTTGCCAAAGATGGATTCATTTCCGCTTTAAAAATGTCCTTCAATCGTAAACAAAGATTCCGTCTACCTGCCTCTGAATAGTCCCTCAACCGCTCGCTAATAGACACTTTATGCCTCTCGTCCCTGAATTCTGAGAGGTCTTCCCCGGCAATTACTGATCTTATAAAATCACGATTCTCAAAAAACTGCTCTACAGCTTTGAGGAAAAAATAGAGATCGAAGTCTGTGACCGGAAGTTGTTCGGGGTCGCGGCTATTGAAATGGCAAAGAACGATGTAATTGACATTGTTCAAAAACTGGTCAAGGGCTAGATCATTTTCTTCTTTGACCTTTGCCAGAAGGCTCTTCGCTTCTTCCCACCGAATCAGGTTTACGTTCTTTTCCATAACTCGCTCCTACGGGATCAGTGTTAAATGGTTGTAGTCGATCTCGACTATGTTCGGTGGTATGAAGCTAATGACGGCCTCCGCAATCCGGCCGCGATACAGTTTTGCATTGGAGTCTATCACCAGCAATTCTCCTACCCTTCCAGCAAACACGTGCTCTCCCTTCGTTCCAACCAGCCGTTGGGCGCTCCAGGTGCCGTTGGTTATAAGGCGTATCCTTTCGGCCTCTTGTTCAAATAAGTCAGCTTTATCCTCTGCTGTTCCATTCAAGGCTTTCACTTTTGCAATCGCTTCTTTGAAGAGCTCCCGGTTGGTCAAGACCTGCGATCCTTTCCGCTGTGATTGCTCTGCCTGACCTTCGTACCAGGTGGAACGCCTGTTGAAATCCGGTTTGCATCATCACCTCTGCCGCAGGCTCTCAGGCCGGTTATTGCCGCTCTCGTTCGGTTCGTGCCTTTAAGTCTACAGCAAAATAGCAAGCCGGGCAAAGGGGGCAGAAACCCTTTTATATAAGGACTCAGACGGAGGGAATATATCACAAAACCTTGAAAAATCAATGGAAAAGAGGCCCGCCTC
Source organism: Blastocatellia bacterium (assembly GCA_022615215.1). Classification (GTDB taxonomy): domain Bacteria; phylum Acidobacteriota; class Blastocatellia; order UBA7656; family UBA7656; genus JAKEHD01. The sequence goes on along the minus strand of JAKEHD010000076.1, from coordinate 10,245 downwards.
TCTTCAATAAAACTGAGCCTCGCGCGATGGCAGAAGCATGTTCGTAAGCAGGCAGTGAATTATTTCTCGCATCCGGTTCGCCCGCGAATCACGGGTCGTATCGCTGCCGAGAGGCCGCGCCTTATCATTACATCTGTCGCCTGTCTCTGCTATCGGCTCGCGCGTGATGCCGCACGCCATGACGCTTCATTCTTATAACCTTATAACAAACTGCTTTCGAATATGATAAAGTGACCGGCATTCATTTCAAGGAGCATGGAGAATGAATCTGGCGCAAGCGACAGTCGGGGCGATGTATGTGGCCTTTCTCGTTGTAGGATGGCTCGCCTGGCGCAAGGTAAAAGACGGAACTCCCGGCGACCTGATAGTGGCCGGGCGCGCGATGCCTCTCGGGATAGCCGTGCTGACCATGACCGCTACATGGGTAGACGGGGGCTACCTGCTCGGCACCGCTGAAGGAGTTTACAAATCGAGCATCGCGTCGGGCGTTCAGGGCGGATTGTGTTTTGGCATTAGCCTGATACTGGGCGGGATATTCTTTGCTCGAAGGATGCGCCATTTCGAATTCACCACTCTTATAGACCCCTTCGAAGCAAGGTTCGGCCGAGCGTGGGCCGCCGTGCTTTTCCTGCCTGCCATGTTGGGCGAGGTCTTCTGGAGCGCGGCTCTGCTCGTAGCCATAGGCTCTACGTTCGGCGTAGTGCTCGGCATGAGTTTGAGCACAGCCATATTGCTGTCGGCGGCCGTCGTAGTTGCTTACACGATGGTGGGAGGCATGTGGTCGGTCGCTTACACGGACGTTTTCCAACTTGCCATCGTTGTGATAGGTCTTGCAGTCGCCCTGCCTTTCGTGTTGGGCGAAGCGGGGGGACTCGGCGCAAGCTGGTCGGCTTACTTTGCGGCCCGACCCGATCATGGAGGACTCATTCCGCCTCTTCAAGCGCAGGGGTCTTTCTGGACCACACAGACGATTATTTCATGGTGGGACGTGAGCTTCATGCTTATGCTTGGCGGCATTCCCTGGAATTGTTATTTCCAGAGAGTGCTCTCCTGCCGGACGCCCGCGAAAGCGCAGCAGCATTCCATCCTCGCCGGATTGCTCACGATAGCCCTGACTGTGCCGCCGCTCTTGATGGGCGTTGCGGCCTTCGGCTACGCGTGGCCGCCTGAGCTATCGGCCCGGCTTCAAGAGAATCCTTCCGAGACGCTGCCTATGTTGTTCGAGCACCTGACTCCGCCTCTCGTGAGGATAATGGGACTCGCTGCGATCATAGGCGCTGTGACTTCGAGTTTCAGTTCATCGATACTTTCGGCCGGTTCGATGCTGAGTTGGAATTGCTGTAAGCGACTCCTGTGGCCTCGGCTCTCTTTCGAGCGATTGAAGCTGTTGCTTCGCATATCGCTCGTACTGCTCGGCGCGGCGGCGGCGGTGATGGCCTTGCGTGTTCAGAGCGTGCAGGCGCTCTGGTTTTTCACAAGCGATCTGATATTCGTTCTCTTGTTTCCGCAGTTGATATTCGCGCTCTACGATTCGAAGGCGAATCGCACGGGTTCGATAGCGGCTTTCAGCGTCTCGTTGATACTGCGACTGGGCGGCGGCGAGCCTCTGCTTGGGATGCCGCATTTCATTCCTTACCCGGAGATGTTCGCGTGGTTATTGCCGGGCGAGCCTGCCGACTGGTACGACGGGGGCGCTATGCTCTTTCCATTCAAGACGCTTGCCGCCGCTACGGGCCTCTTACTTTTGCCCGTTGTGTCGCGTCTGACCGCCGAGTGGGACAGGCCGCGCCCCTTGCGCAATCCTTCTCAGTCTTCAGGCTGATAGCTGATAGCTGAGGGCTGATAGCTGAAGACTGATGGCTGATAAAATGGATAAGATACTCGCCTGGTGCGTTCATCTCTACACAGCGACGGGGCTTGTGGCGGCGGCCGTGATAGCCGTTTTGATAGTGCGCGGCGGAGACGATGCGTTTCGATGGGCGCTGATGTTCATGCTGATTGCAACCGTGATCGATTCCACGGACGGATGGCTTGCCCGGCGCGCGCGCGTGAAAGAGCTTGTTCCCGGCTTCGACGGCCGCAGGTTAGACGACCTGATCGATTTTCAAACATACACTTCGCTGCCGTTGCTGTTGATCTGGCGCTCGGAGATACTCGCAAGCGGGCAGGAGTGGTGGCTGATAGTGCCGCTCCTGGCAAGCGCCTACGGATTTTCTCAGACCGGAGCGAAGACCGACGACGGCTTTTTTCTTGGGTTCCCTTCATACTGGAACGTGGTCGCTTTCTACCTATACATGTTGCGGCCCCCTGCATGGCTCTCATTGAGCGTGATAATCCTGCTGTCGGTGCTTACGTTCGTGCCCTCGCGATATTTATACCCGTCGCAAAAGGGACCGTTCAGCCGCCTGGCGATTCTATTAGGCATAGTATGGGGAGTGATGCTCGTATTGATTCTTTTGCGCGTGCCAGATGACCCGCGCTTTCTGACTCTCGTATCGTTCGGCTATCCGGTTTTTTACCTGGTGGTTTCCTGGTTCATCACATTGAAACGGAGAGTGAAGCCATAGGCCATCGTCCTGAAAGAGAAAGCCATCGCTGAAGCTATACTCACGAATTGGATTTCGATGCTGCACGCAGGAGATTTACTTTTTCGCCTGAGTGGTTTAAGTTGTAACGCTGGCGGTGCCGCTCGCTTGTTTGCGGGCGCGCTCCTCTTTGCTTTATACAAATCAGGCGTTTCGGAAAAACGATTCACTCGCGGCTTGGAAAACAATCCAGTGGTCATATCTGTAGTCGTTGAACGATTCGCTTGTGGCCGGTCTCTCGCAGCCGCCCGCCGAATGTTACACTCATAGGCGCGCGACCCAAAGCCGGCCGGATAATTGAAAGGAGTCAATCGGATGTGGATTAGAAAGATACTTCGAGATATGAAGAAGGGCGTGGACTCTCCCATGCCCACCCAGGCAGTCTCCAATGAAGAGTTCATTCCCCGGCCTCAGACCGATGCTCAGAAACAGGTCGAGCATCATATAGGCGAAATGGCCGAAGTGAGGGCCAGGAAACTCGGCATGGATCGGCGAACTTTCATGTCCTCAAGCATGGGGCTTGCAGTCTGCTTCCTGGCCTCTAACAAAGTCTTCGGCAATTGCTGGGACGTCGACGAAGCGGAGACCTGGGAGCCGGCCGCTTATGATGAGAAATGGCCCAAGGGCGAATACTTCATCATAGACGTGCAGGCGCACTTCACAAACGGCGTGGCCATTCCCGGCTTCAGAACCATGGAGTTTGTAAAAAACATGGGCTTCAACCTCAAGGAGGATGTCGAGGCTTACGGCTATAAAAACTTCGTCAAGGAGATGTTTTTCGACAGCGAGACCTTGATGGTGGTGATCTCAGGGGTGCCGGGCAAAGAGGAGAATCGCGGCCCTGACGGACGTATACTCGAACGCCAGGAACGCACGCGCGGCATCAACCGCGTGCTGCCAAGCTGGTATATGGCTGAAGCTCGAAAAGAACTCAACGATCTGGCCGGTTCTGAGCGCGCACTAAACCAGGGCAATCTGGCTCCGAACCATTATTGGGATAAGGCTGATAACCGGGTAGATAAAGCGGCTACCATCGAGCAAATGGAGCGCGAAATCGAGAAGTATGGTATCGGCTCCTGGAAATGGTATTGCCACACCGATCCGGGTGGAAGCGGCGGCGGGTTCCAACTCGATGACGACAACTCTCAGTGGTTCATAGAGGAATCTCGCAAGCGCGGGTTGAAGCTGATAAGCGTGCATAAGGGTTATTCCTATCAATCGCGCACGCTCGGACATCTGGCGAATCCGAAAGATGTTGAAAAGGCGGCGCTCCGAAATCCCGATTTCAACTTCGTCGTATATCACTCGGCCATCAAGCACGGGCCGAATGAGCAGAACTGGAAAGAGAGCAACCAGTACGATCCGAACACGGGCGACTTCGAGTGGCACAAAGTCCTCATGGACATCAAGAAGCGCAACCCGCGGATGAACAATGTCTATTGCGAGGTCGGCAGCTTCTTCAACATTCTCGCCGTGATCGATCCCGTCATGTGCATGCACGGGATGGGCAAGAACATAAAATACTACGGCTCGGACCATGTGGTATGGGGCACGGATTGCCTTTGGTGGGGATCGCCTCAGTGGGCCATCGATGCATTCAAGCGGTTCCAGATCAGCGACGAACTCTGCGAGAAGTTCGGCTACAAGAAGATCACCAAAGAGGACAAGGCGAACATATTGGGCCTCAATGCCGCTCGTCTCTACAAAGTCGATGTCAACGCGAAGCGCAATGCTTTCCCGGCCGACGCGCTCATGCGATTGAAACTCTCTTATCTCGACAGAGGCGGACAGCGCAGCAATGCCGCTTACGGCTGGGTGCGGGCCGACGATTAACGGCCTGCTTTGCCGGTGATGAAAAATTTGGAGTCCTGCTTTCGAGACGCCCAGTTTGATATAGGGCGCGCTGAAGGCAGGACTCTCAACTCCATAAACAATCAAAGTTGATAATGAAACAACCTATATGGAATTTCGAGCAGGAGCCTTACGACCAGTCTCCTGACGAGACCAGCATAAACCTGCGCGCTTATTTCGACCGCATGCCCGACGAGAAGATGCGGCGATACTCGCCCGACTGGAGCGACGACCGGTTGATGGAATGGGACGGCAACTTCCGCGACGATGGCAATCTGTTGTTGGTCTGCTCGGAGCGCGATGTCGAAGTGCAGGAATACCGTAAGGTGCTCGAAGAAGCCATTCGCTACAGAGACCGCGTAAGAGATGATCTCATCGGGCGCGATGAAGTCTGAGAGAGCAAGAGACGGTCATCGCCCATTGCTCTCTCCTTGATATCTACAGAAATGTTTTCGCGGCTGCGGCGCAGTGACGTGCAGGCATCAATGGTCATCGGTGTAAATCCGCTCTCAGGGAATCGCTTTGAACTTCGGTTTCCCTAGTGACACGCGGACCCCGCTCACATCTTTGCCGTTAAGGAAATCGACTATGGCCGCTTGAACCGCTGCGTCGGGCAGCATGTCTTCGTGGCCTGCATATTCGACTATTATGTGAGTGCCTTTGGAAAAACCCCATCGCAACTCTTCGGCCTGATATGGAGGAGTGTTGCTGTCGAGCGTCCCGCTTATGAACAGCGTCCGTGTATCTGTGAGAATAGGAGACCGGTACTCGTCTCCGAGGTCGGGATCGCCCCAGAGGTCGGCTATGTACATGTCGGGGAAATTCATGACGTTGCCGAGAATAGAAGTCGGAGTTTCTCGCTTGATACGGGCTAGGCGTTCGGCCGTTGCGCCCGAATAGAGATCCATCATCGTGCTCATCCCCGAAAGGCCGCGCCCGAACTGGTTGTAGCGTTTCCCGACGTATTTTGCGAGCAGCGAGTAATCTCCCCTGTCTATCGTGTGGAAGAGGGCCGGAAATTCGGGAAAATCGTTTCCGTCGCCTACGTCCATTCGAATGATCATTTGCAAACCGAACTTGCCTACCTTCACGTCTACAGGCTGTCTGGTTCTCTGGTCCTGGACCTTTACGGTGATAGGTTCTTTTTCGAGGCGCGCGAGGATGCGTTTCAACAGCGCGGCCATGTCGGGAACCTTACCGGCGATTTCGGAATCCTGAGCCGCAAGGTCCGAGAGCTTTCGAATCTGTGCATCATAAGTCGAAGGCAGCTTGAGCGTATGATCGGGCCCTTCAGTCCCTACAAGAACTACTGAATCGAGATGTTTGGAATGGCGGCGGATAGTGACCAGTCCCAGATGCGTTCCATAGCTGAACCCTATGAGGCCGATCTTTTCCAGGCCGAGAGCCAGGCGCAGATCGTTTATATCGTCTGCGCTTTCAACAGAGTTATACCCGGCGAGGTCTATGTTGCGCTTTTTAAAAGATTCGATTGCCGGCGAGGATGCTTCTCGCACGACGGCGAGCATTTTTTCTTCTGATAAGAAAGCATCCGCAGGGAGAGAAGCGGGCGCAGGCCATGCCACTAGGGGCGTAGACTGGCCCGTGCCGCGCTGGTCCATAAATATTATGTCGCGGGTCTGTTGCAATCGCTCGAACAGGCTCATCATGTGAGGAAACCGGGCTTCTCCTATGGCCGAACCACCCGGCCCGCCCGCGAGATATACGATAGGAATCGCTGGATTATCGGATTTGCTTTTGAGCCTGACTACCGCAAGTTCGATAGTATTGCCGGAAGGCCGGGAGCGGTTCTCCGGCACTTTCAAACGTCCTCTTTCGGCCTGGACTTTTTTCCCGTTGAAATCGGTCAACTCGAAAGGGGTGAACTCGATTTTTTCGGCTTTCTTCGAATTACCCTGCGCCAGAATGAAGGGGACGGATTGAAAGAGAAAAAACGCCAGGACCGCTGACACGCATAAGAAACGCAAAGGAAGACTTTTTTTTTCAAGTCGCATTTTCAACTCCTGTGATTTTTTTAATGAGACCCTGACTGACATTTATTGAAACAGGTTTTACGCGCATAAGGCAAGGGGAGTTTCATTTGACCTTGGTTGATTCCTTTTCATCCATCGCCGTGTGATATGCACTGAATATCCGCAATTCTCGGTCAGCCGGGAATTCATTCTCGCGATTATCTTCTTCGCCCAAATCGTCACCCCAATCGCCAGAGACATGGCGCTTCAAGAATTCATACGGCTGTCGACCTGCTGCCTCAATTGCTTTCAATGCGCCGGGAGTTGCGACCGTCGGAAAAGTTTAAACGGCGTCCCTGTATGGCAAGACGGGCGGGTCACAGACAATTTGCCCGGTGTCGTCATACGAAGAAATCCCGGCGGGTGAGAGCGCGATCATCACAAGCGTTCAGAGTACCGCCTTCAGGCGGAAGCAACTTCGGCGACCGGGCTATTCCGGCTGAAGCCGGTACTCTAAACGCCCTCTTCTCAGCTTCCTCGATCATATACATAGTTCAAATAGCGCAGGTCGGTAAAATGTGCGCGAGGCGCGGCGGGTGTATCACAGGTTGCCTCTCTTGTAGGTGTCTGATTATCCACATATACTATCGCTGTCAGATTAAGATAAGTATCAACGTAAACCAAAACAAACCGAGGGCGCATTTTTCAGCAAAAGGGCTGCTGCCAAGAGCCAGGGCAGGCTGATGATTCGCGTCGCGGTGAACATTAGGACCGGGACGCAATGATCGATAATGAAATGAAAAAGACCCTTTGGGCTGCTGCGGATAAATTGCGCAGCAACATGGATGCGGCTGAGTACAAGCATATCGTTCTCGGCCTTATCTTCCTCAAATACGTCTCTGATGCATTCGCCGAGCGCCGCAATGAGCTTGCACGGCGCTTTGCCGACCCTGATGACGAGTATTACATCGAAGAAGAAGAGTTGCGCGTTTCAGACCTGGAAGAGCGAGACTATTTCACAGAAGCCAATGTCTTCTGGGTTCCGGAAGAAGCGCGATGGGAGCGCATACGCGATCAGGCAAAGCAAGCCAACCTCGGCAAGATAATAGATGATGCGCTTACCCGTATTGAAAACGACAATCCGCGTTTGAAGGGCATACTCGACAAACGCTTTGCCCGCTTACAGCTTGAACCCGGCAAGCTCGGCGCACTTGTGGACCTGATTTCAAAAATAGGCTTCAACGGAAATTCTCACAGGGCCAAAGATGTGCTCGGTCAGGTCTATGAATACTTCCTCGGCCAGTTCGCCAGCGCCGAAGGCAAAAAGGGCGGGCAGTTCTATACGCCGGAATCGGTTGTGCGCGTGCTTGTCGAAGTGCTGGCTCCGCACAAGGGCAAGGTTTATGACCCGTGTTGCGGTTCGGGCGGAATGTTCGTGCAGTCCGAAAAGTTCGTTGAAAGTCACGGCGGCAGGTTTGGCGACATTTCGATTTACGGGCAGGAGAGCAACCCGACCACCTGGCGGCTGGTCGCAATGAATCTGGCCATTCGCGGTATGGATTTCAATCTCGGCAAGGAACCGGCCGATTCTTTCCTGCGCGATCAACACCCGGACTTGCGGGCCGACTTCATCATGGCCAATCCGCCGTTCAATATCTCCGACTGGTGGAATGAGAGGCTGGCCGATGACCCGCGCTGGCAATTCGGCGCTCCGCCGCAGAGCAACGCCAATTTCGCCTGGTTGCAGCACATACTTTACCACCTCAAACCCACAGGCATGGCGGGCGTGATTCTGGCCAACGGCTCGATGTCTTCGTCGCAGAACAACGAAGGCGCGATACGCAAGGCGATGATCGAAGCCGATGTGATAGATTGCATGGTCGCGCTGCCGCCTCAGCTTTTCATCAATACGCAGATTCCCGCCTGCATCTGGTTTCTGGCTCGCGATAAGAGGACCAATGGCCGTGACCGACGCGGCGAGATGTTATTCATTGATGCTCGGAAACTAGGACGGATGGAAACCCGCGTCTCTCGCGTTTTTGATGACGAAGATATCGCCCGCATCGCAAACACCTATCATGCCTGGCGACAGGACGGCGAAACTCAGGAACCTTATGAAGACGTTCCGGGTTTTTGTTATGCGGCAAGCCTCGAAAAAATCCATGAGCATGATTATGTGCTCACGCCGGGGCGCTATGTCGGCGCGGAAGCTGTAGAAGAAGACGATGAAGCCTTCGCCGAAAAGATGAAGCGATTGACCGGGCAACTCGCCGGGCAGTTCGCAGAAAGCGCGAGGCTTGAAGATGAGATCAAAAGGAATCTGGTGAAGTTTGGATTCAATCTTTGAGATTCGCCAAGGAGTCGTTTATGAAGAAAGCCGGACGCGGAAAAGTTCAGAAAACCGAGATCGTCAAAGATCGCAGGGCGATGGCCGAGAGCAAATCGCAGCTTCGAATCAGCGGTCTTTACAAGCGCGTGCGCGAGATTCTGGATGCGGCGCGGCAGCGAGCGGCCCGCAGCATCAACACGGAAATGGTGCAGGCGTACTGGCTCATCGGGCAGGCCATAGTCGAGCAGGAGCAGAAAGGAAAACGTCGCGCCGGGTACGGCGAGCAGTTGATCGAGTCGCTTTCGCAACGTATGCGAGACGAAGGCATAAAGGGTTTCAGCAGAAACAATCTCTGGTACATACGGCAGTTCTATCTCGCCTATCCCGAAAAACTCCACGCACTGTGTGGAGAATTAAGCTGGACGCATTACCGTTTGCTTATGCGCGTTGAAAACCTGGATGCTCGCGCTTTCTATGAAATCGAAGCAGCCGAAGGCGACTGGTCGACGCGAGCAAAACATTTGGAGCATCAATTCAGGCTGTCGAAGTGAGAGAGGCTCAGGGTTATGAAAGGGAGGTCAGGATGCGGTGTTCAGAGTACCGACTTCAGTCGGAAGGCTTTAATTTTCACACTCGCCGCCTGAAGGCGGTACTCTGAACGCCGTATTTCAATGGTTCGATAGGAAGATGAGAGGGCATGAGTTCAGGGCGGGCGCAAACAATCACCGAAAGCGCGAGGCTGGAAGCGGAGATTAGAAGGGATTTGGAGAGGTTAGGGTATGGCGATTGAGTCATTGATCGGGCTTGTACCGGATGGCTGGGAACAGACAACTCTAGGAGAAGTTTGTAATCGCGGCGGAGGAAATATTCAAACCGGGCCATTCGGTAGCCAACTTCATGCTGAGGACTATGTGCCTGATGGTATCCCATCGATAATGCCTCAGAACATTGGAGACAATCGCATTATCGTTGACGGGATAGCAAGGATAACGTCGCAGGATGCGGAAAGACTCAGCCGTTACAGAGTGAAAGCCGGTGATATTGTTTATAGCCGTCGCGGTGATGTGGAGAGGCGCGCATTGATTCGAAAAGAAGAGGAAGGCTGGCTTTGCGGCACAGGTTGCTTGCGTATCAGGTTGGGCGAAGGCGCTGTTTATCCATTGTTTGTTTCTTATTACCTCGGACATAGAAACGTCAGAGAGTGGATTGTTCGTCATGCTGTTGGCGCAACGATGCTGAACCTCAACACGTCAATACTCTCCGCAGTTCCGCTTATAATTCCTTCTCTTGAGGAACAGCGGGAGATAGCGCGAGTCTTAAGAGCATTCGACGACAAGATCGAACTCAACCGCCGAATGAACGCCACGCTCGAACAGATAGCTCAGGCATTGTTCAAGTCGTGGTTTGTGGATTTCGATCCGGTCAGAGCCAAAGCCGAAGGCCGCGCGCCTGAGGGGATGGATGAGGAAACCGCCGCGCTGTTTCCGAGCGAGTTTGAAGAGAGCGAGAT
>JAKEHD010000517.1 GCA_022615215.1 Blastocatellia bacterium | reverse complement strand
GTTTACCCCCTATAAAGCATAAGATAGGGGCAAGTTGAAGAGTGAGGCAGCGCGCGAATATGTGGTGTTTACCCCCTATAAAGCATAAGATAGGGGGACTTATAACCTTGGTTCGCAACTGCTCTGCGCAGGGGCTTCGACGATTCTACCCACATAGCTTCGGGATCAACCTATTGGCCAGGGCCTGAGAGTACAATATCGTCTCAGGTAAGAATGTCCCTCGTTGAGATAACCGGTTTTTGCGCCGCGCGGCACGCGGGCATTCGAGACATCGTCGTCCGGCAAGCTTCGGCGCAAAGCTGCTTATGGCTTTCCAATTACTGCGTTTGCAGCGCGCGAAATGACCGAATAATGACTGAAGATTTCAGTCAATCTGAATGAAGCGCGAGAAAACCTTCTGCCCAATCAGAACGCACACCCGGCCTGGCAAAGCGGGTTTTTAAAGCGATTAAAACCACTGTAACAGACTTCGCCAGGCAGGTTAAATTATTGATTTTAAACCGGAAAGCGACTTTCTGCCCCGCTGATCCGGGATCAGGACAACAGGCCCCGAACAGTGCCCAGCGCGCGACCGATTACCTGTGCCGGGTCGTGGTACGTTTATTGACTTAGGAGAAGCGTGCTTATGCAAAAACTCTCTGTAAAACTTTTAACCAGGTCTTCCGACTGAGAAAAAACCGGCACATAGAAATTTAATGGTCATAGAGTGCATCGAGATGCGAGGAGAATAACCCCATGAACTACTCAAAGGCTGTAAAGAGCCTCCTGATGGCAGCTCTTTTGGTATTCCTCCCCTTTGCGGGAATTTTGATACCGGGATTTGAAGCCAAAGCTCTGGCCCAGATGAGCCCTGGTAAATCGCCCTCAAAAGGCAATACGCCACCCAAGGGTGACCCGCCACCGAAAGGCGATCCGGGACCCCAGGGAGTTATGGCTTCGAAGCTGTCATCCGACCTTACCGATCGGATGGATGGAGGGCACGAAGGTCTGGTACCCGTAATCATCCAGACAGCATCGAAGCCGAAATACGACTTTTTTTCAGCAGTAGGCAGCGCAGGAGGGGCTTTACATAAAACCTTTAACAGCATCAATGCTGTGGCAGTGGAGATACCCGCAGGTGCCCTTGAAAATCTGGCCAAACGCTCCGATATAACCTATATATCGCTTGACAGGACGACGAGCGTCTCGGGCCATCTCGAAACCACGACGGGAGCCGAGCAAGCGAGAGCTTATGGCAACTCCATCATCGGTCCTATAGACGGCTACGGCGTCGGAATAGCTATAATCGATTCGGGTGTACGTGACGCACATCATTCCTTCACCAACTATGGAGTGGTCGCAAACGTCGATTTCACGGGCGAAGGCCGTACAGACGACCCACATGGTCACGGCACCCATGTGGCATCAATCGCCGCGGGAAATGGCCACGTCGCAAGCGGCTCTTACACAGGCGTAGCCCCCTGGTCGCATATAATCGATCTCCGGGTGCTCAACTCTCAAGGAGAAGGCTCTGTCTCCAACACCATAGCAGCCATCGACTGGTGCATTGCGAACAAAAGCGCTTACAACATACGAGTCCTCAATCTCAGCCTCGGCACTACTGCGGTCGACTCTTATGTAAACGATCCTCTCTGCAAGGCCGTCAGGCGAGCTTTCGACGCAGGGCTGGTCGTTTGCGTGGCGGCGGGGAACCTGGGCAAAAACGCTGATGGCGAAAAGATCTATGGCGCGATCCATTCCCCCGGCATAGAGCCGTCCGCGATCACGGTGGGCGCTGTAAACACTTTCGGAACAGATTCTCGCAACGACGACGAAGTGGCGAGCTACAGTTCTCGCGGGCCGACAAGAGGATTTTGGACAGATGCGAATGGTCAGAATCATTACGACAATCTCATCAAGCCCAACCTCGTAGCGCCGGGCAATAAACTCATCGCCGCCCAGTCCCCGAACAACTTGCTTTTGAGCCTAAACCCTTCGCTCAACGCGAATGTGAGCACTTATGACCTGCATAAAATGATGAAAATGAGCGGCACCTCCATGGCTACGCCCGTCGTGGCGGGAGCGGCCGCTTTGCTTTTGCAGAAGAGCCCTCATCTCACTCCCAACCTGGTGAAAGCCATCCTCGAATACACCGCGCAACCGCTGGCGGGATTCAACACATTCGAGCAGGGAACGGGCCAGTTGAACATAGAAGGCGCGGTTCGGCTGGCAGGGCTGATACGGCAAGACCTCTCAGGATTGACGCTCGGAGCCCCGCTGCTCACCGGCCCCCCCCCCGTGCCGTCAAGCACTATAGCGGGCGCAAACGTTCTCTGGGGCGGAGGGATTATCCAGAGTTGGAACTTCATCACCGGAAGCAATCTGATAACCCAGTACCAAGGCATATACGGGACCGGCGTCTTGCTCGGCGAAGGGGTATTGCTCTCGGAGGGAGTGCTGGTCGCCGACGGGACGCTGCTATCAGAAGGGACATTGCTCTCGGAAGGAGTGCTCATATCCGAGGGGACATTGCTCTCAGATGGCGCTCTCTTCACAGACGGCGTAGTCCTGGGCGATGGCGTGTTGGTAGGTGATGGGACTATCCTGCCCGATGGAACGATCTTTTCGGATGGCTACCTGGCGGCAACGACACCACCGGCAACAGCAAACGCAATGGCCCTGTCTGCACTCGAAGGCGATCAAACCGCTGGTATGCCTGTAGTTTTAGACCTCGGCCTCCCCGATTGATCACGCAAGATAACCAGGGAACCAAAACTCGATATAACGAATTCTGTTCAGGACAAACAGGGGAAAAGGGAATGAATCTGCCGCTTGAAATCGAACAAAACACGGCAACCGTTTCAAATCTGTGCCCTCAAGCATCCGGCTCCTTGACGGTGGTTTCGCTGACCGATGAGCACAAGGATGAAGTTCTCGCGTTCCTCGCCGGACGCCCGATTCATACCTTCGGTATGGCCGGATTCATCTGCACCAACGGCATGGTGAGCGACCATAATCGCGGCGGATTTTACGCTTGCCGCGACGGGAAGGGCCGACTCGAAGGGGTGGCCTTGATCGGGCATCACACACTGTTTGAAACAGACAACGAAGCCGCAATAGCAGCCTTTGCGCGTCTCGCTCAGGAATACTCGGCCGTACACATGCTTTTAGGCGAACAGGAGAAGGTCGAACGATTCTGGCATTATTACGCAGAAGGCGGGCAGGCAGCGCGACTCTTCTGCCGTGAACTGTTATTCGAACTGAAGTGGCCCGCGCAACTGATGGAGCCTGTGACAGGCATAAGGCTTGCCACAATAGAAGACCTCCACCTCATCATGCCCATACAGGCCCAGAGCGCCTTTTACGAGAGCGGCATAAACCCGCTCGATGCAGACCCTGAAGGCTTTCGCAAACGATGCATCCGCCGCATCGATAAAGGACAGACCTGGGTGTGGGCAGATAAAGGCAAGCTCTTATTCAAGGCCGAGGTCATGACAGACACTCCGGAGGTCATATACCTGGAAGGGATATGGGTCGATTGCGAAGAGCGGGGCAAAGGTTATGGGTTGCGCTGCATGTCACAACTGGCCAGAGATTTTCTGCAACGCACGGAATCGATATGCCTGCTCGTCAATGGAAGAAACCACGAGGCGCAAGTCTTCTATCAGAAAGCAGGCTATAAGTTGATCAGCTGCTACGACACTATATTCCTGAAGAAGGAAGCCAACTGACGGAGCAAAAAATCCGCTCCATCGCTCCCCCTCATAAGAGACCATCCCCGTCTCTACCGATCTCCCGAATTTATATGAGCGCCGTAAAACCGGCTCTGTTCCGCGCCGGAGCGCAGAGGGCGCAAACAGTTCCGATCTTCGGCTGCCTTTCTCTGCGTCCGGCGCGTTTCGGCCAATTCGGCCGGAGCGAGTCGACCATGCGGGGGTAGCGAGAGCACCTCTCTTTACCGTCTGGCTTCAGGGGGCTGTTTCACCCCGTCGAGTTCCTTCTGCACGGTCTCTATTATCGACTTTAGCTGGTTCTTCAACCGCTCGTCCTTGCTCTTTTCCAGAAGCTTGTTCAAAGCCGCAAGGTGTGCGGTCTTGAGCGCGAGGTCTGCGGGCACGTCCACGTCGGGTTTCACTCCCGTGCCTTCCCAGTTGGTCCCGCTGATGGGATTGATGGCGCGTCCGCTCGGCACCCAGACCGCAAAATGATCGTTGATGCGGCGAACTCCGCCGGGGTGTGCGCCGCCGCCTGTGGTCTCGCCTATTATGGTGGCCCGCTTCAGATTTTGCAGATTGTAGGTGAACTCTTCGGCCGCTGAGAATGTCCGCTTGCTCGTGAGCACGTACACATCTTTTTGCCTCCCGAAGCGTTTGCCCGGAACATGAGGCAGGGTCCACCATTGATGAGTCTTATCTGTAGGACGCCAGTAAAGACTGTTGAGGTGAACGGGTTGGGGGTCGAAGAGGTAGCTCGAAATCAGCGCGACCATGGCGGGATGGCCTCCGCCGTTGCGTCGCAGGTCGACGATGAGCGCATCGGTATTAGCCAGAAAATTCATGGCGGCTATCGCGGTATCGCTTGCGACCTCTGTGGGAGCGAACACCCGTAAATCCATATAACCGACATTGCCGCTGAGTCGCTCCACTTTCTCGAATCCGAAGTTGTTCAACCTGAAAAAAGAATCATCCCCGCCGGATTGCGGTCTCGGCGGCTCGTGGCTGTAGCGCACGCGCAGGTGCTTGTCCCGGCTGACCGCCTGCAAATGCTCTGTGAGCAGATTGGCAAACTTCGCGCCGCTCGTAATGTTGTCATACTCTTTCTTCTCGACCCGGTCGCGTATCGCCTTTTCCATCTTCGCGGCGACATCGGGAAATACATAACCTTCATTGAGATGCTTTATAATGCCTTCTATCACCTCTGCGCGCACGGTCGCATCGATTGTGAGATCGGGCTGTAGCGGTCCCTGCGCCAGCCCATTGCCGAGGGTCAATAAGACCGATACAACTATGGCGATTGCAAAACTGCGATATAACCTTCTCATTTTACGGTCCTCCTATAAGAACTCAGCCATCGGCCTTCAATCCGACAGCCGTCCGTCGGTTTATCATTACTGTTATGAGTGAGGCCCCTGGAGCTTTCTCATCAGTCGGAGCTCGCTCATCAGACACAAATCCCCTCCCCGGACTTTCAATCTATCACGCCGATTGATCGAAGTCTTTCACCGATGAAAGGTTTTTAACCCGTATTAAGATGCGCGAAAGACCGCTCGGTATTGGGCCGGGGTCATGCCTGTGAGTCGTTTGAAGGTTCTCGAAAAATGGCTCTGGTGAGAAAACCCTGCGGCCAGGGCTATATCGATGAGCGGAGCGTCGGAAGACGAGATTTCGCGGCAGGCGAACTCTATCCTGAGTCGGCGGACGTACTCTCCAATCGTGGAGTGATAATTCCTCCGAAACTCGGAGGCAAGGTAAACGGGATGCACGCCGACAGTGTTTGCAATAGTCGCAACGCTCAGGCTTTCAGGGAATCCCTCGTGAAGTATCTCCTTAGCCTGCTTGAGCCAGAGAGGAGGAGTGCGCCCTTTGGCGCTAAAGTTTCTGCGCGAGGCTTCGACTATGATCTCCAGCATAAGCCCTTCGATAGCGAGCGGCGACAATTCATCCATGCGGCGGAACTCATCGTATAGCCTGACGGCGAGCCACATCAGAGGCCCTCCCTGAAAATCGACGGCCGCTTCGAGTACGGTCGAGTGCTCGCGAAAATGATTCAGCCACTGAGGCCCGATTTCGATATTGAAGGACCGCCCTTCGGCATTGTGAAAGCGCTCGGAGTGCAATTCATCGGGCGGATGAAAGGCCAGAGTCGAAGGCCCGCAGTTTCGCGTCTTGTTGCCGTAGATTTCAGTATAAGCGCCCTGACGCACGAAACATATATAAGCGTTCTCGTGCGAATGGCGCGGCAGATGGCTTCCTGCCGCGTAGCTCGTCTCGTTCAATATGAACCCGGCAACATCGCAGCTCTTGAGTATCTCTCCACAGAAGTGCCCGCGCGGCAATCTCATATCCATAGACCGGTCTCCTCCTGCTCAGGGCGGCGGCTCTCTGACGTAACGACTTCAGGCGCGCATCATTATAGCCCGCTTTCCAAAGCCCTAAAACTCGCGCCGTCAACCATATAGGGGTTCGTTTCAGTGTACGGCGAGAATCGCCGCCAGGTTCTGAATTCAACAGAATTCAACTGCCGCGCGTGTCTGTCAAAATTTGATCTCTTTCAGTTTCTCGTAATTCCGCGCACAGAAGAATCAACCCAAGACCGCCCGGCGGCCTTTGAATGAAAGGGCGCATGTTTTATAATCACAGTCAAAACGAGCGCACGGAGAAGACAAGCCTTATTAATCTGTCGAGGGCACTGTCCCAGTGGACTCCCTGCCTGAAGATTTATTTCCTGAGAGGGACGCATAATGCCAAAGATCACGCAACTTCACGTCAACGGGACCAGACATCGAATAGATGTCGACTCTGCGAGGAGCTTGCTATCGGTCTTGCGCGACGAGCTTCGATTGACCGGCAGCAAGTACGGCTGCGGAGAAGGTCAGTGCGGCGCTTGCACCGTGTTGATCGAAGGGCAAGCAGCACGCTCATGCATCACACCCGTAGGCAGCGCCGCCGGTAAGCAGATAACTACCATCGAGGGCCTTGAGAAAAACGGGCGGCTGCACCCGCTTCAGGAAGCCTTCATCGAAGTGTGCGCGATGCGATGCGGCTATTGCACGCCTGGCATGATAATGTCGGGCGTATCCTTGCTGAAAAAGAATTCTATACTGCGCGCGGGGCAAAATAAAAGTTTTTCCGGAGGGGAACGCATATTTGGAGTGCGCCGCCCTTTTTCTTTCTTCAAAGCTTTACTTTCTTTTGGCG
>JAKEHD010000516.1 GCA_022615215.1 Blastocatellia bacterium | reverse complement strand
GGAAACTCAGGGACACTACCGAAATCTCTGAAGAAAGAAAAAGGGCGGCGCACTCCACATAAGCGTTCCTCTCTGGAAAAATTTTCATTTTGCCCCGCGCGCAGTATAAGATATTTTGTTAGAGGTGACTGCAATGACTACAAATTATTATCAGTGTGAAAGTTGTGGCGTATTTGATTCACATACCGTAGCCAATGACGAGCGAAAATTTCCTTTCACACGCCGCGAATTGCCAGAGGGTGGGTGTGCAGTTCGGTGCAAGGAATGCACAGAATTACCCTATAGACTCGAAGAGGGGCAACCCTTTCGCATATACATAGGGGATGAAAATGGGTTAATAAGAATCTGGAAATTAAACCGCAAGTATAACTTTTGGCCAAATAGAATTGGTCACCTGCTTGAAATCCTGGAAGATGATCCGTCTCATGAATACATTCAAGCTGTCCAAAATGGACCTGTAGATATTGGCTTTTTTGTCGAGAGGGATGTTAATTTGATCGTAGTCACTATCAAACTCAAAGACCAAAGCAATTGGGTTATCACTCCCTTTTCCTGGCATGAGCAGCCACATTTCATGAGAGCAACCCCTAACCCTAACCCTTTACTATCTATTGACCGTCACTTCAGGATTTCACTTGTGAACTCGCATGGCGGCAAGATAGTAGCTATTCGATGTGGCACTATGCCAACAGAATTTGCTATTACCTTTCACCAAGCAATCTTACGACACATTCAACAGTCCGTCATTGATTGGGATAAATATAAAGATAGTGAAGAGAATCTTCATAAGTTACTAATCGGAAATAAGCTCGCAACCCGACTTGATAATATATGTCGACTCGAGTAAGCGAGGCTTTGACATTTGACCGACATTTTCAGCAGGCAGGGTTTAAGGCACTGATGGTTGACGAAGACACCTGAAAAGACAGACTACAGAACGCGCGGAGCAAACTCTATCAGGCTCCCTCAGCCATCCCGCATGCTCGCTATCCTGAATCACAGACATCCGTAGTCTATGTAGGTTGAAAATCGGTCTGAGCCGTGATCTATCGCCACGTCTCTGCGTTTGTAATCTATGTGCAGCGCGGAGAGTATCACGACGGCGCTCTCGTCCGTGAGCCTCAAGGTCAGCGGCCCTCTCCTGTCGCGCAGTTCTGGAAACAGAGAGGAAAGCAGAATGTGTTTGCAGGCCGATCCTGCAAGAGCGCCCAGGCGTTTGCGGACGATGAAACCGCTCTGGTCAAAAACTTCGATGGTCGGATTCCCGGTCTTTCCTTCATCTATGTTGAAAGCCGCTATCAGGCAATCGGCTTCCGGCCCGCTCGATGCGTGCTTCACCTGCGCGCCCGTCACTATGTAGTCCGTAGCAAGCCCCTCGCGCCCGGCCACATTCTTGAGCGCATAAGCTCCGCGCACTCCCGGACGGAAATGTGAAAACGCGCTCGTGCCCCAATTGTGGACCTTCACTTCTATCTTCATCAGTACGTGCGAGGTCGGAGGCGAAGTGGCGACGCCTATGTCGCCTCCGAATCCCGAATCGAGCGACAACTCCCCGAAATCGAGATCGCAACTCTGATAGGGCTTCAACATGATCGCCCCCTGATTCAGAAATCCTTTCGGAAGTCGGGCGGCGAGTTCTTCATCCTTCGAAGCGACCCATCTGAGACGCCCCTCCGCGTCTACGGCGTAAGCCAGCAGCCATAATTCATCCTCAAGCGGGCGGCCCGAGCCCATATAGACGCGGCTGCTCATCGTAAGTCCGCCTATGCTTGTGTTTTTGAATATGAAGGACGAATAGCCAGCCCCTCGGCTTGAATGCGTTTCCCGCCCCAGAAAGGCTCGCGCCCTCCGGTCATTTCGCTGCATCTGAGAAGCGTGGTATGCATTGCAGGCACACTCAAGCGCAGCACTTTCTTCGCTCCGTCGACGGGCAATGGGCGGCCCTCTGCCGTATAGAGGTATATTTCGTAATCGGTCGAATATACCTTGTCCGCATAGCCGCGCAGCCCTATGAAAGAAGCCGACGTGAGAATTATATCTGTGTGAAGGTTGGATGATTAAAGCCTAACTCGATCATGTCAGGGAAGAAGAATTAGACGAACTTCACAAATCGGTAGAAGACTTCGCGGAACCCAAAAACAAGGCGCGGATCAAAGTCTTATATCCAAACTCAGGAGTATCGAAATAGACGCTCCATAGGATTTCTCCGCCAACTTTGATTTGTACAACCGAAATACTCGTTGACATGCTATTGGTCAGACATCGAACGACTTGGCTTGAAAAGACGTACCGAACCCATAGGAGGCAACTGATATGTATTGCTCATCTTGCGGAACAGTTTTGTCCAAGCAGATGAAGTATTGCAATCGCTGTGGAGCCCGATTGATCGCCACAAAAGAAGCGACTGGAATCGAGGCACAGGAAAAGCGTCTCGATGAATACCTGACGGGCTTATTCTGGGTCACTGTCTTCGGCCTCGGGCTGATCCTCGGCGGGATGGCCCTGATGACGGAAGTCCTTCACCTCGGCAGGGGAGTAATAATTGGCTACCTGATCCTGAGTTCGCTGGCCTTCATAATAAATTTCGGGCTGAATCTATGGGAGACTCTTCGCATAATCAAGAGTTTGAGAGAAGCAAAGGGAGCGGGTGAGGTAGCGAGCTTCGATACTAACGAGCTTGGTCCGGTAAAGCCGGCAGTGGCGCTTGAATCTGCGCCGAGCGTTACTGAGAATACCACTCGGAAGCTGGAAACAATATCGAAAGAACAGATCATCTGACGGAAGCTGGCCGACTCGAAATCCACATCGCGCAAAACATTCGATTGGAACGCATGGGTATTCGCTTTTCTCATTCGGTTCGGCGATACCGGGTGATAGGTTGCCGAAGGAGATAACTTGGGAAAAAGCCTCAAGCAGCGCATAGCGGAAGCTGTCAGGGAGGAGATATCTATCGTCGCGTACGATTCCGAATGGCCGCGAATGTTTGAAATCGAAGCGGAATATCTCAGGAGCCTGCTGCCCCGACAGTTAATTACAAGAATCGAGCATTTCGGGAGCACAGCTGTTCCGGGACTTGCGGCAAAACCCATTGTCGACCTGTTGGTAGAGGTCCGCAGCCTTGATGAGACCCGGAGCGTGATCGTGCCACTGCTCGAATCCGAGGGCTACGATTATTTCTGGCGCACCGATACCTCGCCTCCCTATGCCTGGTTCATCAAGCGCGATGCGGAAGGGAAACGCACTCATCACATACACATGGTCGAGGCGTCGTCGAAGCTATGGGAGAGGCTTTATTTCAGAGACTATTTGAGAGAGTTTCCCGATGAAGCCGGACGATATGAGGAGTTGAAGATGCTTCTCGCCGAGAAGCACCCGAATGATAGAATCGCATACACGAAAGCGAAAACCGCCTTCATCACGGCAGTGACAGAAAGAGCCAAGCAATATTACAATCCAGCCTGACAGAGATCGATCCTGAGCCGCACAATCGGAATCTCATTTCAATAGCGAATTCAATATGCTTGATTCGCCTAGCGACGAAGCGGCCCGGCGGCTCATACTCGGCGAAGACTGAAATCGATATCATTAGCCCCTCCGTACCAACCGAGAAGTGCCAGTCGATCCTGGCAGCGGAAAGAAGGACTGGGATTTGATTCTGGTTGTGGGCCCTTTCACAAATACAGGCAGTCGAGGCATATCCAGCATTCGAAGCAGCGCTCACGGACGTGACAGCGACGGGACTCTTTACAGTGAATATTGATTTTCCGGCGGAGGCGCGCGTCTCGCTCGGCTAATACGACCGGAGCCTGAGTTTTGACCTGCTTCAGGGAAAGCTTGCTGTTTGCGACAAGCTCAATCGATCCTGCAACCTTTCTGATCGTTTCGTCACTACTATCCGAACCACAAACCGGGGACAAAGGATGACGAACTATGAACGATTTTTTTCAAGACCTGCGCTATGCCTTTAAAATGCTGAAGAAGAATCCTGGCTTCACTCTTGTGGCCGTGCTGACGCTTGCGCTCGGCATAGGAATCAATACTGCCATGTTCAGCATAGTCAATGGCGTGTTGCTTCGCCCCCTGCCCTACTCGAATCCCGACCATTTGGTGGAAATCTCTGCATGGTGGAAAGACTTCGGGCAAGGCTCGATTTCGCAACCCGAATATTTCGACTTGCTGGACCGGTCGCAATCCTTCGAATCTCTCGGATTGTATCGCCACTGGAGCGTCAACCTGACAGAAGGAACGGGCGAGCCGGAACGACTGCTCGGCATTCGAATCACTCCGAGCGTGATGGAAGCCCTAAAAGTGCCGCCGCTGCTCGGTCGTGGATTTTCGCCCCAAGACGGCGAGCCGGGCAGCGAAAGGGTAGTCCTGCTCAGTCACGGGCTGTGGCAGAGACGCTTCGGAGGCGACCCGAATATTGCAGGCCGTACTCTGCTGCTCGGAGGAGAAAATTTCAGAGTATCGGGCGTGATGCCGAGGGGGTTCGGGTTTCCAGACGAGGCGGCGCAGCTTTGGGCCGCTTACAAACTCGACCGGGCGAATCTCTCACAACGAGGCAATCATTCAAACCTCATAATCGCACGTCTCAAGCCCGGCGTCAGTCGGGATCAGGCAAGGGCGGAACTCGACATTATATCCCGCGACCTGCGCAAAGAGTTTCCCGGCAATTACCCCGAAGGAAGCGAATTTCGATTCCACACCGAGTCCTATTCAGACACCATTACAGGGGAAGTGCGTCCGGCGATGCTCATACTGATGGGAGCAGTCGGTTTCGTGCTGCTGATCGCCTGTGCCAATGTAGCCAACCTCTTGCTTGCGCGAGTCACAGGGCGCGAAAAAGAGATCGCCATTCGCGCCGCGCTCGGAGCGGGCACCTTGCGAATAGTCCGTCAATTGCTCACTGA
Source organism: Blastocatellia bacterium (assembly GCA_022615215.1). Lineage (GTDB taxonomy): Bacteria > Acidobacteriota > Blastocatellia > UBA7656 > UBA7656 > JAKEHD01. The sequence continues at coordinate 7,440 of JAKEHD010000516.1, read as the reverse complement.
AAGTCTCGCGCTCTCGGCTCTGGGCGGGGCGGCGGCACTGGCTCTGGCATGGCTGGCCTTCAGGCTTTTGCTGGCCCTTCAACCGGGCGACCTTCCCCGAATAGACGAGATTCAGCTTGACGCCACAGTGCTCTCTTTCAACGCACTGCTCGCCCTTGCCACAGGCGTGACGTTCGGACTGCTTCCGGCGCTCAAGGTTGCGCGCGTGGACCTACAGACGAACTTGAAAGCAGGAGGCCGCACATCAGGAGGCCTCAGTCGGCACCGCACGCGCTCGCTGCTCGTAGTGACGGAAGTCGCCCTTGCGACCGTGCTTTTGATAAGCGCCGGACTCCTCTTGCGCAGCTTCCAGAAGATTCTTGCAGTCGATCCCGGATTCAAATCCGAGAACATCCTCACGACTCAAATTTCACTCGACGAAGCGCGCTATCCTGAGCGGGAGCAACGAGTGCAGTTTTATCGAGGCTTGATCGAAGAGCTGAATGCTCAACCGGAGATCGCATCGACTGGCGGTGTGTCGCTGCTTCCTATGTCGGGTTCCACGAGCGATCAGTCGCTTGAAGCCGAAGGCTTCTCGGAGTCGCGGTCGGGACAGACCGATTTCATCCAATACCGCCTGGCGACGCCGGATTATTTCAAGACATTAGGCATTCCTGTTTTGCAGGGGCGGGCTTTCACGGATGAAGACAGGCGAGGAAACCAGAATGTTGCGATCATAAGTGAATCGCTGGCACAGAAATTCTGGGGCGATAGCGATCCCATCGGCCGGCGAATCAGATCGGGCGGCCCTGCCGATTCATGGTTTACGGTAGTGGGCATAGTCGGAGAGATACATCATTCCGGCATGGCAGCCGATAAACCCCCAATATGGTATCGTCCATACTATCAGGCAAATCCCTGGCTCACTATGAGCATAGTCGTGCGCACGCATGCAGACCCAATATCGGCGCTAGATCGCATGCGCGCTGCCGTGCGGAGGCTAGACCCGCAGCAACCGATTTACAGCACAAGCAGCATGAAAGAGATGATTTCCAAGTCGCTCGCACAGGAGCGATTCAACGCCTTGTTGCTTTCCACATTCGCAATGCTGGCGCTGGGGCTTGCCGCCATCGGCATCTACGGTGTCATCAGTTATTCGGTCAGCGAACGTACCCAGGAGATAGGGATTCGTATGGCGCTCGGCGCAAGCAGGCAGAACATTCTCAAGATGGTGATCGGGCAGGGATTGCTTCTGACGATCATCGGCCTGGGGATCGGCCTCGCGGCGGCTCTCACTTTGACGCGCTATATCGAAAGCCTTCTGTTCGGCGTGAGCGCCACAGACCCTCTGACTCTTGCTGCCATCTCGATACTGCTGGCAGCCACCTCCTTGCTTGCGTGCTACGTGCCTGCGCGGCGCGCAACCAGGGTGGATCCGATGATAGCACTGCGATATGAGTGAGATGGCGAGAAGATCAGTCTGCGCGGCTTCGTCAAAGGAGTCATACATGTCGTCAAAGACGACGCCCTGAAACCATGAAAACGGCTGCGCTGGATAAGAAAGAAATCTTTAAGTCCGACAATCTGCTAGATTGTCGCCCGCTTCGCTAATCGTGCGACCGGCAGCCATCGACAAGCTGGCAGCTTGTCGGACATTTCCCGAGGAGATAGACTCGCTATTCAAATCAGGCCGATTCGAGATGCTGCCGCGCGATATGGTTGTGGCGCTGACATCGGGCAACTTCGAGAACAAAAGGCCGCACGTCATGTTTACAGTCTTGAAATACATCATCCTGGCAGTGATGAAACCCAGGCGGAAGAAGGCAAATTATTGAAGAGATGTGCATGAAGAAAATGACTGAGATAGCGGGCGGCGACATCGGAATCCTACAAGAAATCGAGGCTCAAGTGTGTTTTAATGTTTTTATGAAATGCATCATCGCTGCGATTATTTGTTTATGCATAACCACCGCAGGTTATGCTCAGAACTGGCCTCAGTTTCGCGGGCCGCAGGCTTCGGGCATCTCAGACGGACGTCCCGCGCCGACCGCGTGGAATGCGGAGACTTCGCAAAATATCAAATGGAAAATTCCCATTCCGGGGCTTGCTCATTCCAGCCCCGTAGTATGGGGCGACAGGGTATTTGTGACAACCGCCATCAGCAGCGATCCTCAAGTCAATTTTCAACACGGTGCCACGAGCGGGCGGACGGTCGCCGGTGACACCGCAAAGCACGTCTGGCGCGTTTACTGTCTGGAGAAAACGAGCGGCAGGATTCTATGGGAGCGAACCGCACATGAAGGCGCGCCCAAGATCAAACGCCATCTGAAAGCCAGCCACGCGAACTCGACTCCCGTCACAGACGGCAAACACCTTGTCGCATCCTTCGGCTCTGAGGGACTTTATTGCTACGACTTCAACGGCAGGCTGCTCTGGAAGCAAGACCTCGGCGTGCTGGATGTGGGTTATGTGGGACTGCCGGAATACCAGTGGGGAACGGCCTCATCTCCCATCATCTATCGGAACATGGTCATACTTCAATGCGACAGCCGGCAGAACTCTTTCGTCGCCGCTTATGACCTCGCTACGGGCAAGCGAGTATGGGTTGCCGAACGCGATGAGCTTCCATCCTGGAGCACTCCGCTTATCTATCAAGGCAAGGGGCGCGCTGAATTGATAACCATCTCGCCCCGATTCATTCGCGGTATGGACCCCGCGACGGGCAGGGAGTTATGGCGGATAAGCGATTACGCGGAGGTGCGTGTCCCGGCTCCCATCGCCGCGCACGGATTGATATACCTGAGCGGGGGGGCGCCGCGAGGCCGACATTTTTATGCCGTGCGGCCCGGCGCGACCGGGACCATATCGCTTGAGGAAGGCGGGAATTCCGGTTCGCACATCGCCTGGCAAGTGAGCAAGGGCGGGCCGTATACGCCCACACCCATAGTCTATGGCGATTATCTGTACGTCTGCGCGGACAACGGTGTGCTGAGTTGCTATCGCGCGCGGACGGGCGAACTCGTCTATCAACGGCGAGTCCCGGAGACGGGCGGCACGTACAGCGCCTCGCCCGTGGCCGCAGATGGCAAGCTCTATCTCGCGAGCGAAGACGGAAATGTGCATGTGGTCGAAGCCGGCCCTGAATTCGAGTTGCTTGGAACCAACCACATGGGAGAAGTTTTGATGGCCACGCCAGCTATCTCAGAGGGCATGATTTTTATTCGCGGGCAGCGTTATCTATTCGCGGTATCGAACCCGTCTGCCTCACAGGGTCAATCCTCTGAGTCCGACAGACTGAAGTATTAATGCGGTCCTTGCGCCTGATATAGCGAGACAGTCGACGTTCGAATCTGTATGATATGAAGGATGCTTATCAAGAAAATTGTTTTTCTCACAACCTACCTGCCATTACTACTCATCATAGCCTGCGCCAATTTACTCCCGGCACAGAGTCGCCAGGAGCCGGTCCCGCAGTCTAAGAATAAAGCCGTCGCGTTCATCAACGTCAACGTCGTGCCAATGGACAGAGAGCACGTTCTTGTAGCTCGAACCGTCATCGTGCGCGACGGGATTATTTCGGAGATCGGGCCTGCCGGAACTACGAATGTGCCCGATGATGCTTTGAGAATCGACGGTCGCGGACGCTATCTGATGCCGGGCCTCGCGGATTTGCACATACACTTGAGGTCTACGGATGAGTTTCTTTCTTATCTGGCCTACGGCGTAACGACCGTGCTTCATCTCAGCGGAGCGCAGAGCGGCGCTCCTGACTTGCTCGAATACCGCGAGCGGCTCGCGCGCAACGAGATGCTCGGCCCGACGCTTTACACGAGCGGGCCTGTGGTGGATGGAGACCCGCCTATCTTTCGCTCCGTAAGCGTGGCTGTGACAACTGCCGAAGGCGCGAGGCGTGTTGTCGCTGAACAGAAGCGCGCCGGATATGACCTGATAAAGGTCTACAACCGGCTGCCGCCTGAGGCATACACGGCGCTAATTGCTGCGGCCAAAAAAGAGGGGCTTGCCGTGGTCGGCCACATCCCGCGACAGGTCGGAGTGGAACGCGCCCTTGATGCGGGGCAGGCCATGATAGCTCACGGCGAAGAGTATTTCTTCGCATACTTCGGCGGGGCGAGCGATGCGCGACTTCAGGGCGGCAAATTGACTCCGCCCGATGAAACGAAAATCCCCGGCATCGCCAAAGCGACACGCGATGCCGGAACGGCCGTGACGCCCAATCTCTCCTTCATCGCCGCGACCGAAAGGCAACTCGAAGATATAAACGCGGTGTTGACGGATTCAGAGACGCGATACCTTCACCCCAATGTGTTGCGCATGTGGAAGTCGAATAATTTCACGAACCGGCGGGATATTGAGATGTTCGCCGAGCGTGAGCGCATAAAATATCCCTTCGTCAAGAAATTAACCAGAGGTCTGAGCGACGCCGGAGTGCTTCTGCTTTTAGGGACAGACTCCTCAGCGCCGGGCCTCTTCCCCGGACAATCGGCGCATCTGGAACTAAGAGAACTCGTATCTGCGGGACTCACTCCATATCAGGCGCTCGCCACGGGGACGCGAAACGCAGGAGAGTTCATCACGAAACACGTTCGCCGCGCCCGCGCGTTCGGCACGGTTTCGGTAGGGGCGCGAGCCGATCTTTTATTGCTTGCAAAAAACCCTCTCGAAGACATATCGAACGTCTCTGCTCTTGACGGCGTGATGGTTCGAGGGCAGTGGCTATCGGCAGAGAGATTGAAGCAACTGCGCGAAGAGATGGCCTCGTCCTATGAACAAGGCAGATGAAGCAGGGACTTTCCGTTTCAGGCAATTCGAATCAAGTCTTGGAAATAATTTGAGCAGGAAGCTTCGTCGGCGTGCCGTTTGGCCATTCAAGCGGAACAATGCGTTCGCCATTCATCGTTCTAAGGGTATCAGGGTCTCATACAAAACAGGAGGTACGCAATGGAAACCTTGCTTCAGGATATACGTTTCGGGGTGAGGCGTCTGCTGAAAAGCCCCGGATTCGCAGCAATCGCAGTAATCTCTTTAGCTCTCGGAATAGGCGCAAACACGGCCATATTCAGCCTTGTCAACACCATCCTCCTGCGCCCGTTTCCGGTCACTGATCCCCAAGAGATTTTCGCTGTGGCCGTAACGGGCAAAGGCTCTTCGATTCAGGCTTTCTCTTATCCCACATACCTGGACTTTCGCGACCGCAACGAAGCGCTCGCAGGGATTTTTGCTACACGCCCCGTGCCCATGAGCCTCAGCCGCGACGGACAAAACGAGCGCGCCTGGGGCTATCTCGTATCGGGCAACTACTTCGATGTGCTCGGCGTGAAGGCGCATCTCGGTCGCGCGTTCACTCAGGAAGAAGACCGCGCACGCCTCGCGCACCCTGTTGTCGTCATAAGCCACGCCTTCTGGCAGAATCGTTTCGGCGCAAGCCCCGGCGTCATCGGCAAGGAGATCATAATCAACGGCCACACGTTCAACATAATCGGCGTCGCGCCCGAAGGGTTCATTGGTACCGAACTCATCTATACGCCCGATATCTGGGCACCCATGATGATGCAGCCCTGGATAGAACCGGGCAATGACTGGATGGACCGTCGAGGCACTCATAATATTTTCGCCACAGGCCGCCTCAAACCGGGCATAACACGCGAGCAGGCCGAAAGCTCTCTGAACGTCCTCGCCCAACAACTGGGCAAAGAGTATCCCGACGATGAGGGGCGGGTCATAAGCCTCGTGCCTACGGGATTCATACTGCCCTCGATAAGGGGCGATGTGCTGAATTTCACCTGGGTACTGATGGCAACGGTCGGGCTTGTTTTGCTGATAGCCTGCACGAATCTCGCAAACCTTTTGCTGGCGCGCGGGGCCGAACGGCGCAGAGAGATAGCCATACGGCTGTCGCTCGGCGCAAACCGTTTCCGAATCGTTCGTCAACTGCTCACGGAAAACCTTTTGTTATCGCTTGTGGGAGGCACGGCCGGGTTCCTGCTCGCAAAGTGGATCGTGGACCTCGCACTCGCCTTCAAGCCGCCGCTCGACATTCCCCTCACGATGCCTGTCGCTATCGATTGGCGAGTGCTGGTCTTTTCGCTCGTGGTTTCGATTGCGACAACACTGGTCTTCGGTCTCGTGCCCGCATTGCAGACGACGAAACCCGGTCTCGTGCCCGCATTGAAGGACGCCGCTTCGCAATCCGGGCATAGCCGCTCGCGCCTGCGCAGCGCGCTCGTAGTGGCTCAGATAGCTCTATCGTTCGTGCTGCTGATAGCGGCCGGACTCGTGGTTCGCGCTTTGCAACAGGTGCAGACCATGAACCCCGGATTCGAAATCGAAAACGGGTTGAAAATCTCTTTCGATCTCGGATTGCAGGGCTACGATCAGGCGAAGGGGCAGCAATTCCACCGCCAGGTTATAGAGCGCGTCCAATCACTGCCCGGAGTGCGCTCGGCTTCGCTTACGGATCTTTTTCCCTTGAGCCTCAACTATTCGAGCAACGACGTATACGTCGAGGGGCAACCTCCCGTGCGCGGAGCGAATGTGCCTACGGCCATGGTTTCATCTATCGGGTTGAACTACTTTGCGACCATGGGGACTCCGCTCGTGGACGGGCGCGATTTCACAGAGCAGGACGATGAGAAAGCGCCGCGCGTTGTCATAGTCAACGAAGCGTTCGTCCGTAAATTCTTCCCGGAGGCGAAATCGCCTGGGGACGGTGTGGGCCGCCGTATCAGCTTCAACAACGAGCAGGGACCGTTCATTGAAATAGTCGGCGTCGCAAAGGATGGCAAATACTGGACAATAGGAGAAGCGCCTCAGCCCTTCATCTACTCGCCTCTGGTTCAATCCTACAATTCGTTCACAACGCTTGTAGTGCGCACGACTTCCGATTCGAAGGCTATGATCTCTGCGATTCGGAGCGAGGTCCGCAATCTCGACGCGCACCTTCCGCTATATGAGATCAAGACCTTCGCCGAGCATCTGGAACTTGCGCTCTTTCCTGCCCGCATAGCAGCGGCTCTTCTGGGAGCCTTCGGCATCCTTGCATTGACACTCGCGGCGATAGGCATATACGGCGTGACGGCCTATTCGGTGGCTCAACGCACGCGCGAGATCGGCATACGAGTGGCGATTGGCGCGCAACCGCTCGACGTGTTGCGGCTGATTCTGAAGAAGGGGCTCGTGCTCGCTCTCATCGGCCTGACGATAGGACTCGCCGTCGCATTCGTTCTGACGCCTCTTATGGCAGACGTGCTCTATGGGGTGAGCGCAACCGACCCTGTGACGTTCATCGGCATCACGCTGCTGTTGATGTTGATAACGCTTGCGGCCTGTTACGTGCCTGCGCGACGCGCGTCGAAGGTAGACCCGATGGTCGCGCTTCGTTACGAATAAAATAATCGTCCGTCGTCCGGCAGCGGAGCGTGGTCGCGTAATCGCGTGGTCGCG
>JAKEHD010000515.1 GCA_022615215.1 Blastocatellia bacterium | reverse complement strand
ATCTCGAGGGCGGTGCGGATCGCTCGCACCGCGTGGTCCTTCATGTCGATCGGAGCGCCGAAAACCGCCATCTTATTAACCAGGGAAGTAGCTGTCTCGCTCCCATCAAGGGAGGCTCGACAGCGCGAAATGGGGACCGCCTTCTTTAGATGGCGGGGGAAATTTCGCGGAGACTTATGGGGGAGTCACAATATCCAGGTCGCATCGATCATGCTCTTTGGAATGGCGCTCCGCAAGTTCTCGTAATAAAAAAAGAGTACCATAAGCGTGCCGCACGCTTTCAGGGAGAAGTTATGAAGAAAATGATCGCCGCTTTACTACTGCAAACGACATTGCTCATCACGCTATTTGTGCCCGTCACGATGGCACAAAACGGCAACGGCAAGCAACCACCGATGGCCAAAAAAGTTTCGCACCTCACTGAAATTCATGGCTACAAACTCAAGGATGATTACTTCTGGCTTCGCGAAAAGAAGAGCCCCGAAGTCATCAAGTATCTCGAAGATGAAAACGCCTACACCGAAGAGATGATGAAGCACACGAAGGAACTGCAAGAGACCCTCTACAAAGAGATGCTCGGCCGCATCAAGCAGACCGACCTCAGCGTCCCTTCACGCATAGGCGAGTATCACTACTATTCTCGAACCGAAGAGGGCAAACAGTACCCTTACATGTGCCGACGAAAAGCCGTCCCGGAAGGCAAGGAAGAGATACTGCTCGACCTGAACAAGATGGCCGAGGGCCACTCCTTCATGGGACTCGGCGCATATGCCGTCAGCAACGATGGGAACTGGCTGGCCTATTCGACCGATACTACCGGCTACCGTCAATACGTCCTCCATGTCAAAGACCTGCGCACGGGTCAGATATCGAGCGAGAAAATCGAGCGCACAGGCTCGGTCGTCTGGGCCGGTGACAACCGGACGCTCTTCTACACCACCGAAGACGCCGTTTCGAAACGGTCGGACAAGTTCTGGCGGCACGTTGTAGGAAGCGACAAAAACGATCTGATCTACGAAGAGAAGGACGAACTCTTCGATGTCTATGCCGGTCGTTCGCTCGACAAGAAGATAATCGCTCTGGTTTCGAGGGCCATGACTTCACGCGAATATCGCTATCTGATGGCCGATAATCCCACAGGGGAATTCAAGGTGGTTCTGCCTCGACGGGACGGCCACGAATACGATGTCGACCATTACAACGGTCTCTTCTACATCACCACGAACAAAGACGCCAAGAACTTTCGCGTAGTCACAGCGCCCCTCAGCGACCCTTCGGAAAAGAACTGGAAGCCGTTCATAGAGCATAATCCGAAGGTGAAGATCGACGGATTGACAACCTTTGTCAATCACCTGGTCGTATCGGAGAAGGAAGGCGGCCTCAATTACCTGCGCGTGATCGATATGAAGACGAAAGAGTCGCATCGCATCACGACCGATGAATCGGATTACGCGCTTTTCCCGGCAGGCAACCCTGAGTTCGATACGACGACCGTGCGCTTCAACTATCAATCGATGGTAACGCCCTCTTCGGTCTATGACTACGACATGAACACACGCAAGCGCGAGTTGCTCAAGCAACAGGAAGTGCTTGGCGGTTATGACGCGAAGCGATACGAATCCAAACGTATATGGGCAGTTGCGCGCGACGGTGTGAAAGTGCCGGTTTCGATAGTCCACAAAAAAGGGGTGAAGTTCGACGGCCGCGCGCCGCTGCTGCTCTACGCTTACGGCTCCTATGGGGCGTCGCTGTCGCCTACGTTTTCGTCCAGCCGGTTGAGTTTGCTCGACCGGGGCGCAATCTACGCGCTGGCATACATTCGAGGCGGCGGCGAACTCGGCGAAGAGTGGCGCGAACAGGGGCGTATGATGAAGAAGTTGAACACGTTTTACGACTTCATCGATTGCGCCGCGTATCTTGTGAAGAACAAGTACACCTCGTCCGACCGCCTGGTGATTCAAGGCGGCAGCGCGGGCGGTTTGCTTATGGGCGGGGTGACGAATATGCGGCCCGACCTCTTCAAGGCGGTTGTCGCGCATGTGCCGTTCGTCGACGTGATGAACACGATGCTCGACGCATCGCTTCCGCTCACGACGAGCGAATACATAGAATGGGGCAATCCGAACGAGAAGGCCGCGTTCGACTATATGATAAAGTATTCGCCTTATGACAACGTCACCGCGCAGAAGTATCCGGCGATGCTCGTGCATGTCTCGCTCAACGACTCTCAGGTGCCGTATTGGGAGGGCGCGAAGCTTGTGGCAAAACTCCGGGCCAAGAAGACGGACAAGAACCCGCTCCTGCTCAAGACCAACATGGGCGCAGGTCACGGCGGCGCATCGGGCCGTTACGACGCTCTCAGAGAGACGGCCTTTACTTATTCGTTCATGCTCTGGCAGATGGGCCTTGCGAAGTAGAGCCGTCGGAAATGATTTCGATATTGATAGTGGGCGTGGTCCGAAAAAGCAGGGTCACGCCTGTCTTGTCGCTCGGCCGGTAAATATAGTTGAAGTTTTGGAAATATGAACGCTGACGAGCGAGCCAACAGAGCCGCATTCTCCGCTCGTCAAACATGTCACCGTGCGGCGACAAAGGGCCGGGGCTTGAAAGGAATCTTTACAGATGATTCGGAAGTATCAAGAGAGGGATCTCGACCAGTTACTCGACGTATGGTATAAGGCATCTAAGATTGCGCATTCATTCCTCGATGAATCCTTTTTCATAAGCGAGCGCAGCAACATTCCGAAGATATGTTTGCCGGTGGCTGAAACATACATCTTCGAGAAGGACGGGCGTGTTGTCGGGTTCATCTCTCTCATAGGTCAGGAAGTAGGAGCGATCTTTGTCGATCCGGAGATGCAGGGCCAGGGTATAGGCAGGGCGCTGATGGATCGGGCGCGGACCCTTCGAGGCGAATTGGAGCTCGACGTATTCAAGGCCAATAGTATAGGACGGCGGTTTTATAACCTTTATGGATTCAAGGAAGCCTATGAGCACATTCACGAACAGACGAAGCATCCTTTGATCCGCTTGAAACTGAGTGGCAGCCAGCCCTGATTTGATACAGAAAAATGGCTAGAGACCCTTTTTACCAGGCGCAGTTGATCGAGAGAATCGACTTCACCGATGACCTCGCCCTTTTTCGATTTCGCACCGATAAGCCTTTGAGCTTTTCACCCGGCCAGTACGCGACCCTTGCGGTTGAAGATGGCGACAAGCTGATTCAGCGCCCCTACTCGATCGTCTCTTCTCCCTTCGAAGCGTTCCTCGAATTCTTTATCGAACGTGTGCATGAGGGAGAACTGACCCCGCGCCTCTGGGAGTTGAAGCCTTCGGAAAAGGTGCTGGTCAGAAATCGAACGGTCGGCAGGTTCACTCTCGACACAGACAGCGGATTGAACAGACACCTGATGCTTGCGACCGTTACCGGGATAGCGCCTTACATCAGCATGGCCAGGACACACCGACTGAATATCGAGCGGGGAGAAACAAAGCCGCAGCACTTCGCAATCATTCAAGGCGCGAGCCATTCGCGGGAACTGGGCATATATAAAGATGAGCTTACAGAGTTGGCTCGCAACGACTGGCTGACTTATATACCGACAATCAGCCGACCCTGGACCGACCCGGATTGGAGAGGCGAAACAGGGCGTGTGGAAGATGTGATAAGGAAGCATGCAGATCGCCTGGGTTTTGATTCCACAAGAGCGATGGCTTATGCCTGCGGCCACCCGCAGATGATAGAGAATGCCAGAAGCATACTCGCGCGCGCGCGGTTTCCAAAAGAGCACATAAAGGAAGAAAACTATTTTCTGGTTTGATGCGAAGACCTAAGTATCGGGCGGGGTGATGGCGAAATCAGCCCGCCGCTTGTCTGCCTGTTTCATAAATTCAAACCGCGATTTTCGATTCCCACAAGATTCTTCGTACCGGGCATGGTAGTATAAGAGCGTGCTTTTTGTATCAGCAGATAAGAGAGCAATATCCGAAGGGCGACCATTCGAATGATAACAATGGTTCAGGTTAAAAACTTCCGAAGCTTTGCGGATATTGATATAAAACTCGGTCGCTTGAATGTCCTCGTAGGCCGGAACGGAGCAGGCAAAAGCGCCTTTCTCGATATCTTCCGCTTCGTTCGTGATGCGCTTCGTTTGGGTCTCGAAACAGCCATTGATAGTCGGCACGGAATTGCATCACTCCGTCGCTGGGCACCTCGCAAACCATACAATATTGAAATAGGTCTCACAGTAGAGACAAAGGGCTTCTGGGGCGAGTACCTCTTCGTAATCAGCAGCGGTCAGCAGGGCAAATATCGCAGAGCGCGCGAATTATGCCGTGTCGGGAAAACACCTTTCGATGTTCAGACTGCTTTCGAAATCAAAGGTGATAAATTTATAACCGCACCGGATAGATTGCTTGAGATATCGGACATGCTTGATGCGTTCCTTGAACCCCATACCCTGGTCTTGCATGGCGCTGCACTTTTCTTATCTCCATTTTCTCAGTTGCGTCGTAATCTGAATGGACATTTCTACAGCATTTTCCCCAATACGCTTCGCCTTCCTCAGAAGCTCTATGATGAAGAGCAGCTACTCGATCATGGAGAGAATTTTGCATCTATCGTCAGGCAGATGCAGAAAGATTCATCTCAGTTTTCAAAATTAATAAGCTCGCTTGGCCGAGTTGTGGATGGAGTAACTGATCTTAGAGTCAGGCAAGTTGGAGGGTATCTGGTCACTGAATTGAAACACGAAGATGTCGGCCCTCCTGATATAGAAGACAGATCGGCCTGGTTCGAACTCGATCAGGAATCGGACGGGACTCTCAGGTTGTTAGGTATGCTTGTAGCTCTTTACCAATCCTTGCCGCCTTCTTCTCTGCTGGCGCTCGAAGAGCCTGAGAATACGTTACATCCGGGAGCTCTGGCTGTGCTCAGTGATGTCTTGTATGAAGCTTCTCGCCGTAATCAAATAATAGTCACAACGCAAAGCCCTGATTTGATCTCGCGCTTTAAAGCCGACGAACTCCTCGTGGTCGAGCGTAACGGCGGCATCAGCCAGATCGGCCATGTAGATGAAATGCAAAGGGAGGCGATAGAGGAACAGCTTTTCACTTCAGGAGACCTTCTCAGAATCGAAGGCTTGCGGCGAGGGCTTGCGATGAAGCGCCATCATCTCTTATAAATTTACACTCGAAGATGTAAGGAACAAACCATTTCACAGAGAACCAACGAGTTCGAGAGGAGGTTGAAGCGATGACCACAAACAATACTGATGACCGGAATTTCCAAACGAAGGTTTGGGTCAGCGATGGGTTGAACTTCAAGTACGCCGAGAAGGATCACGGGGTAAAGCAGAATACGGGGGTCTGTTTCTCAGGCGGGGGGACGCGCTCGCTTGCGGCGACGATGGGGCAATTGCGGGGGCTGAATCATCTGAACCTGATCGGCAATATCGATTATATCTCGTGCGTGTCGGGCGGCTCGTGGGCCTCGACTGCTTATACCTATTACAAAACCAATCCGCCCGACAATCAGGGACCCATCGATGACGATGCGTTCCTGGGGTCGGTGACCGATCCCGGAGATATACAGGTCATCCAACCGTCGGACCCCAATCAGAACTGGCTCGGGTTTGACGGCCCTCAGCGACTCGGCACCACCGCCACACAGAACCTCACCCTGTCGATCTTCGAAGTCATTTTCCACTGGTCCCTGGACTATCTGCTATCGAAACTGCTGAATCCCCTGAATCCCGATAATTGGGAACCGGCTTTGAAGAACATCCCATGGGATCAGGTTTGGATAGCGGCTGTGGGGCTGACCTATCTCAAACCTTTCGGGCTGTTCCAACTCTACAATCCTTTCGACTCTTCTTCGCTTCAGGGGCAGCCCTATTTCAGCCTCGACACTTCGACCGTACAGGAGATCAAGAACCGCAACCCGAACAATTCCACCGTGCTCGATGCCGTTTTCAACACCGTGCGCGCCGAACAGGGTTCGCCTCGGCGTCCGTATCTGGTCGTCAATTCGAGCGTGATAGGGCCCTCGGCTCTCGCGCCGTTTGCGACCGAGAACCCGATAGTGTTCGAATATACGCCTCTCTATGTCGGCAGCGCATACAGCCCTTTCGGCCAGAAGGTCAAATACGGTCCCAACACTGAGCTACTGGTTGGAGCCGGTTTCGTAGAGCCTTTCGCCTTCGGAGGGCAAGCTCCCGCCGCTGCTCCTGTAGAGTGCAACCCGTCCGATCCACAGGCGCTGTGCGTGAGCGTGCCCCGGCCTGCGATGCCTTTTACGCTCGCCGATGCCAGCGGCACGAGCAGTTCCGCTTTTGCGAGCGTCGTCGAAGAGAATCCGACGCAGTTCGTAAAGAGCCTCGATCTCAATGTAGTAGAGAAAATTCTGCTGGGGGTGCTGTTGACATTCTTCCAGAAGGACACAGATTTGCTTCAGCTTGCGCCCGAATCTCTCTACTGGCCGGTCACTGGTTCGGGCGGCGAACCGACTACAGAATTCACTTTCGGCGATGGCGGAGTGCTCGAAAATTACGGCCTGATCTCGCTTCTGCGCCGGAAGGTCAAGACTATAATCGTATTCAACAACACGGCGACCAAACTGAATGTGAATTACGACCCGGCGAATCCCCCGACAGCCGAGGATATTGACAACTACCTGCCGCCGCTGTTCGGAATACCGGTCGCATCTCCCGGCATATTCACTCAACACAATCAGGTCTTTCCCCCCGGCGAGTTCGCCGATGTTTTCAATCAACTGAAAGCCGCGAAGTTAGCGGGTAAAACCGTGATGGCGAAATGCGTTCACACGGTAGTTCAGAACGATTGGTGGGGAGTCCAGGGGGTAAAACTCGATGCCGAGGGCAATCCCGATGCGCCCGTAAGTCCCGACGATCAGGTGACGATCCTCTGGGTTTATAACGACCGGGTACAGAAGTGGGAGTCGCTCCTGCCCGATACGAAATTCGATGCTTCGGGCCTGGGACAGGTGACGCTTGCCGAAGCGATTGCGGCGGGCAACCCTCCGACAGGCTCACCTAAAGGGCCGTTTCAGAACTTTCCCAATTACGCGACCGTCGGACAGAACAGCGATGTCGAACTGGTAGAGTTGACGGCCGAACAGGTCAACCTGCTCGCCGACCTGAGTTGCTGGAACATCACGAACAAGGAGAGCGCGCCCATCTTTCGAGAACTGCTGGCCGCTATCGCTGACGCTGGCAACTGAACTATAGTGCGCGCAGGATGAAATGAACGATATCTACAATCTCGAATTCCTGCGAACCCTCTTCGATCAGATGTCCGGCTCTTATGATCGCGTCAACTACATAACCTCGTTCGGCTTCTCGAATCGCTGGCGACGCCAGTTCGTGGAGCGCGCGATGATCGAGCCGGGGCAGACGGTTTGCGATCTGATGTGCGGGCGCGGCGAGTGCTTTACACATATAGCCGCGCGCATGGGCCGGGAGGGGTTGCTGCTGGCGATAGACTTCTCGCCGGGCATGCTCGACGGGGCGAGGCAGCGCCGGGAGAAACTGGCCGACTATAAAATCACCGTAAAAGAAGGGAACGCCGTCAGCACAGGGATAGAGGACGCTTCGGTCGACCGCATAGTGGTCGGGTTCGGTCTCAAGACGCTCTCAGACGATCTGCGGCTCGCTTTTTTGAGAGAACTCTATCGCGTACTGCGAGCGGGCGGCATGGTATCGCTTATCGAGATGTCGGAACCGAAAGCGAAGCTCCTTAGATCTCTCTACATGCACTATTTGAAACGGGGAGTGCCCCTGATCGGGCGATTGCTGATCGGCAACCCTGAGAACTACCGAATGCTCGGCGTTTATACGGAGCGATTCGGCGGCTGCCAGAGAGTAATAGAGGAGGTGCGCACGGCGGGCTTCGAAGCCGAGATGGTTCATTACTTCTTCGGCTGCGCGACCGGAATCATCGCTCGAAAACCGCCGCGCGAATCCGCCTCATAAACGAAGGTTGCGCCGGGACCGACGCGCGCATATCCTTTCGGTTCGAACGATGCCGATTGACTTTCTCTTATGTTTGGATTTTTAAGATGACTGATGAAGGGCCGGGCAGCGGAAGGTATATAACGATTGCCGACTGCGAGATTTGCAGCAAGCTGGCAGAGGTGGAGACCTCTTTCTACAAATACGGCCACGAAGAGGAAACAAGAACGTTACCGGAGGAAGCTTCGCGCCTTGAGAAAGTCGACGATCCCGATTACAAGGATCCCGTGTGGCACTATGTGCGGAGATGTCCCATCTGCGGAGTCTGCTACCGGTATGATTACTCGTATGAGTATCTCGTCTACGGCAGTGAAGATGAAGAAGAACTGCGCCGCCTGACTCCGACCCAGGCCAGGCGGTATTTAAGCGACGCGACTTATGATTTTTTAATCGGGCGGATGCTGATTGACTTGAACCATCCCCAGGCGACGGCACGCCATTACGCCGCCCGGAGCTTGACCGCTCATCACCTTGAGCGTCAGGAGATGGATCAGATAGAGCGATATTTACAGCACCCTGATTCAGAGATCATGAAAGGGGCGCTCTTCTTCCTGCGGTTATCGGTGGACGACAAACATAGACGGGCGGAAATCTCGCAACTCAAACCCGTGCTTCTGAAGCTGGCCGATTCCCCGGATGAAGAAGTAGCGAGGTTTGCCAGATACATTCTTCGTCAGATCAAATGAACTCGCGCAAATACGATCCGCGCGCCCGTTGACAGTCTGTGGCGGGCACTGAAATTAGTAATGAGGTGGATTCGATGGCTGATTCATTTTCCAAAAACAGACCGCTAAGAATTTCAACCCTGTATGCTTTCATCTTTGTTCTTCTCCTATTGGTTGCCTGTAACAAACAGTCTTCAAAGCAGGCGAACGACTGGCCGGAACTCGGACCTGCCGAAAAGATCGAGCCGGGAATCGCTTTTCACCAGGTAACGATTCGAGGCGCGAAGTCTTCAATGAGGATATGGCTATATTTGCCTGATAATCCCGCTCAAGAAAAACTCCCCTGTATCTTGATCGCCCCTGCCGGATCACGTCTGTTTCACGGGATGTCATTAGGTGAAGGTGATCGCCCCGAACATCTCCCTTATGTCCGCGAAGGTTTCATCGTCGCCGCTTATGAGTTGGATGGACCCCTGGCCGACTCACCGGACGACGACGAAATAATTGCGGCGGCCCGCGCGTTCAAGGAAGCTGATGCGGGGGTCGCTAATTCCAGCACAACTCTGGATTACCTTCTCGCAAAGGTTCCGGCAATAGACCGCGATCGGATATACACTGCGGGGCACAGTTCGGCTGCAACTGTTTCATTGCTTGTAGCGGCCCACAATCCCAGAGTCAAAGCGTGTGTCGCTTATGCGCCGGCATGCGATGTCGTAGGCCGTGTCGGCGAACAACTGATAGATATACTGTCATCGGACATTCCGGGCTATCGCGAATTTATCCGGCGCAGTTCACCAGACCACATGGCAAACGATCTGCGCTGCCCCATCTTTCTCTTTCATGCCGACGACGATTCAGTAGTTCCTACAAGTGAAGTGACGAGCTTTGCCGAAACTCTGAAGAAGACAAACAGCAATTTGACTTATGTGCGAGTCTCGCGGGGCGATCACTACGATTCAATGATTGACGAAGGAATCCCCAAAGCCATCGAATGGCTCAAGGGGTTATAGGCGATGCCGATTCCGATTTTCTGTTGACGGGGGAAACAGATAAAACTTTTTCCTGCTCGTCGACCGGAGTTGCCGGAACGTCACCAACAAGGAGAGAGCGTCCCTCTTTCGAGAGTAGCAGGCTAATAGAGAATTCCATCTTGCATAAGCGGCCTGCGCGGGTTTCGGAATCGCTCCGGTTCCGCAGACAGGTCTCAAATTGTGTCAGTAAGGCAGGTGGAATGTTAAGCATAGGGGGATCTCCAGAAACTGATATCATCCCAAAATGGGATAATGAACCGCAAAGATGAAAACAGGCTGCCGGAGAGGACTTGTCAGGGAATTATGCCCAAGAGTATGATAAACCCCGCTCTTTGATAGTTTCGTGGAAGCTGGGACTGATGAGGCTAAACATTGACAGCGATCTACTTTCCGCATCTATTCACTGCCTTTCCCGGCAGAAAGCATCAGAGAGCCGGAGCGATATTAGAGTTCAGGGCGAAGGCGAGCGGCTGGAAACAAGAGAGCCTGTTGTGGCGCAGAGAGGCTGAGAAGCCTTCAGCGTTGGGATGTTGAACGGAAACTTGTTAGGTCGCTGTGTGCAATCCGCTGGATAAAAATATAAGCTGATTCAGGAAGGAACTATTTTATGTCAACAAATGAAGCTCAGACCTCTATAACCATAGACGTTAGGTTTGAGGGATCACCGGGTAAATCACTATTCCAGCACCTGATTCAGGAATGTATAAGTGAAAAAGAAACAAGCGAAATCCAAGCGCAAATCGATACAACGGTCGAACACGTTAAGGAGTATGATGATGACCGCTTGTTAGTTCTCGTCGGTGCTCTCCTTGTTGAAAATGCAGTTGATAGACTACTTGCTTCATTCATGCCTGGTTACAAAGCACTACAAGAGAAATCACGAGATTTTACATTCTCAATGCGTATTGAGTTGGCACGAGCCTTACAACTTATACCGAACCATATACTCAGTGCTGCTGATGCCATTAGAGATGTTCGAAACAAGTTCGCACATGTATTGGAGATCAATACTTTTGCTGCACTAGGGAAAAATAAAGGCCAAGCTCTTCGGGATCATTTGCGAAACTTTAGTGTAATACCTGAACAAGATTGGGATGAGGCTGACATATTCGGGCAGTTGGTTATTGTAACGACTATGGCGCTTTATCTTTATAAGCCTCATACGCAATGGCTGAATGAGTATGTACGAAGTTCGTCCTTCATGAAAACATTTAGCGACTATTGCACTGCCAGAAGGAAGGGGGAAATTCCAAATGAAGTTTATCGTTGGGATCCTCCTGTTAGAGTTGATAAAAAAGCACTTGGAGACTCCACACCTAAAGGAGAGCAGAAATCAGTACCGATAATTGTTGCAATAAGGAATATCCCGGAATATCAATTAACTTGTCAGTCTACATCCGGGGAGCGTATTTTTGACGATAATCCGCCGAATCACTTCATTCTCTATAAACCTACCGGCGAGAGAATCGGCACTACTCATGACATAGTGATAGATAGGTGGTCCGATGGAATTTATCCTCAAGAACCAGGTCATTACAGTAATCTACCTATCTCGGATGAAGCTATTTGTGTATTGATTGATGGCAAGCTGCACCCTGTTGACATTCGAGTAAGTATAACTGTTGAAGAAACGATGTATTTTGGTTATATATACTGCGCGCGGGGCAAAATGAAAATTTTTCCAGAGAGGAACGCTTATGTGGAGTGCGCCGCCCTTTTTCTTTCTTCAGAGATTTCTTTCTTCTT
>JAKEHD010000514.1 GCA_022615215.1 Blastocatellia bacterium | reverse complement strand
TATATCTGCTTGAGCACCGCGAGAGGCTTGTGACCAAAGATGAGTTGATCGAGAAGATATGGGAAGGGGCGGCGGTCACAGACAACGCCCTCGCGCAATGCATAGTCGACATTCGCAAAGCCCTTGGAGATGATTCACGACGCCCGCGATTCATAAAGACGATTCCAAAAGCCGGCTATCGCTTCATCAGCGAGGTCGAAGAGCGATGGGCGAATGGCGGGGGCACGATCGAGACGGAAGAGATCACTTCCGTTTCAATCATGTATGAGGAGAGCTTTGCGCAGATGGTGCCCGATCCGCAAGAGAAAGGCGCGCGGAGATTACCTTCCATAACACGCCTCTTCGCATATCCGCGCATGCGCATAGCGGCGGCCCTCGTCATCGGACTTGTCGTAATACTTGCTGTCGTCCTTTTGATCTATCCCGGTTCCTTGCTCCGACCGACGAGCGAGCAACGCGCCGAAGTGATCGTGCCCGCGGTGCCCGGAAGGAAACCTGTCGTCGTTATGTACTTCGACAACCAATCGCGAAGCAAGGAACTCGACTGGTTGCGCGAGGGCCTGGCCGACATGATTATCAGCAATCTGTCGCGGTCGGATAAATTGACCGTCCTGAGCCGACAGCAATTGAATATGTTACTTGAAAGGATGGGGTACGGGCCGAAGGGCGAGATTCGACTCGATAAGGCGCTTGAGGTTGCAGGCAAGAGCCAGGCCGAGAAGATAATCCTCGGCAGCTTCGCCGGATTGGGCGAAAAGATTCGCATAGATGTGCGGCTTCACGATGCGGCAACGGGGAGGCTCCTTGCAGTTGAGAGCATGACGGTCGACCGTCCCGAACAGATTTTGACGCAAATAGATTTGCTGTCGCTGAAGCTGGCGACTCATATGGGAGCGACGCCTGCCAACAGAGACGCAGCGCCGGGCATTGCGTCCGTAATGACGAAAAACCTGGAAGCTTACCGCTGCTATTCGCTGGCCATAGAAAAGGCCAATGCATATCACTCACGAGAGGCCCTCGCGTTGCTTGAAAAAGCCATAGCCCTCGACCCTGAATTCGCCATGGCTTACGCGCGCATAGGTTATGTGTACACCGTTATCTGGAACAACGAGAGAGCACGCGCCAGGCCGTATCTGGAAAAGGCATTTCAACTCCAGGACCGCCTGACCGAAAGGGACCGTCTCTATATCGCTGCCTGGTATGCGATGGCCCATCAGGACAACACAGGCGCTATCGAGGCATTCCGCAAACTCATCTCCAGATACCCTTACGAGATCGAAGCCTATTTGCGGCTGGGTAATTTACTCAACGGCCAGACACGCGCGGAAGAGGCCGTAGCCGCTCTTCAGCAAGCTCTGGTCGTCGACCCGGAAGCCAGGGATGTTCATAACGCGCTCGGTTTTTTCTACTGGAGATTCGGAAGATACGATGATGCTATCGCGGCTCATCAGAAATACGTGCTCCTCTCGCCGGACGAGGCCAATGCGCATGACAGTCTGGGTTTGAGCTACATCGAGGCCGGGCGCTATGAGGGAGCCCTTGCATCGTTTGGCAAGGCGCTGGCGCTCAAACCGGATTTTCATTTCGCTTTGCTGCACGTGGGAGATGTCCGCTTCGGCCTGGGGCAATATCATTCGGCCATCGAAGAGTACCGGCGATATTTGCAGGTTGCGCCATCGGATTGGGACAGGGCTGTGGGGCATAATCGCCTCGTCTTGCTGTATTTGAAAAAAGGCGATCTTCGGAGGGCGGAAGCGGCAGCCCGCCAGGAGTTGAAGTATAAGAATGATTTCGGCGGCTCTTTCCTTGTCGCCCTTGCACGAGCAGATATGCAAGCTTCTGAGAAGTTACTCGAACAACTCCTCACAAACTCGATTTATACCGAAGAGGAAAACAGCTCGCGTGCAAAGAATACTCTCCATTACTTCCAAGGACTCTTCGCGCTCAAGAGCGGGCGCGCTACTGAAGCCCTGGAGCATTTCCAGGAAGCGATGTGCCAGCCCGGATATTTGTGGAACATCAGCAGCACAGAAGATTGCCTGGCCAACACCTATCTGGAACTGGGCCGGTTGGATGAGGCCATAGCCGAATACGAACGTATTCTCAGCATCAATCCCAACTGGCCGCCAGCGCATTATAATCTCGGACAGGCTTACGAGAGAAAAGGCGAGCGCGAGCGGGCGCGCTCCTCTTATGAACGTTTCCTGGAGATATGGAAGAAGGCCGATACGGACGCCCCTCAGTTTATCGATGCCGGGGAACGATTGAAAAATTTGCAATACGGCTCATAGCCACGTTTGGCCCGACCCTTTGCGAAAAGCTCTGTATTTGCTGCGCTCACTTCTCTATATCGATTCAGGTTCAGGCGAGGGCTATCTCAAGCAACATTCTCCTGACGCAATATTATTTCGACATACGCAGCAGTAATATTGCGGGGCCGCCGTCGCCGGTCTCCATAATCGACTTGAAATCCAGGAAAAACGAATCGCGCCCGGCATGGAACGGTCATTGCACTGATCAGAGACGAGTCGCAGCCGGGCAAAAGCGTCCGGGCGTGTGACTCGAATCCAAAAACGATGAGAGTCGTTTCGGTCTAACACGCGCACCGTTCTTCGTTGCGGCGCGGTGTGGGGGCGTGGCCAAAGTCATCGCCTGACATCGCGTCGCAAAGAGCGGATCAGGCTGACGGAGTCGATCTTATGAAGACATGTGATGAGGCGTTCAGGCCCGTTCCTTCGATTTGAGAAAAGCTATGGTAAAGGCGATTTTACTTTCGATTATATTCTTACTCCCGGCAGCAGTGATGGCGCAGGATACTGATTCCAGGGGAGAAGTATTCATAAACGTCGGGCGGGGCGTGATCTTTGATGACGAAGGGTTTCTGGGCAGCGGGACCAGCATTGGCGGCGGTATCGGATTTCGCCTGATCTCAAAGCTAGGGATCGAAGGCGAGGTGAAGCGCATACCGCACTTTCGTGAGTTTCCAAGCGGAGTACAATTAAGAGGGACAGCGGTATTTATTAATATCAATGCCATCTATCACTTTTCCGACTCGCGAATCCAGCCCTATGTGACTGGCGGAGCGGGCTTCTTACACTATAGGAATAAGAGCCGCTCCCCATTCCCCGATGAGCCGTTCAGGGGAGAACCAACCAGTAACAGCTTTGCCTTTAACATGGGGGCAGGATTGAAGGGATTTTTGACCGATAGAGTGTCGGTGCGCCCTGAGTTCAAGCTCTTGAATAGTAATGATGTTACGGTGGTCTCAGATAAATTGAACATTTTTCATTTTTCGGTTGCGCTCGCGCTTCACTGGTGAATGATCCGGCTGCAAAGCGCGCGCATCGGAGCAGTATGAAAATATACTCTGACTGGCAATGGTGGTTGTTTGTGGCGCTGGCCTTCGTTTACGGTCTGGGCGTGATGGTGACTGTGATAGTCTTCCTTATGAAGAGCGCGCAAGAGCAGAGCAAACGAGAAGGTCGGAGCAGCGAGATCGACCGTTAAGCCATAAGCGAGATGGCTGAAGAGATTCCCAGGGAGGGCACTGGCGAGCGGCCCTCGGAGAGGAACCTGGGAAGAAGCGGCTGCGGGCCGCGCTGATCGAATCGCGCACAAAGCAGAGGCCGTAGCGTGCGAGCAGGTCAAAATACCCCGCAGCCGCTTCAAAATCAATTTTTCGTCGCTTCCTGAGCAACACCGCTTTTCATCCCTCCAAAATAGAGATCATCGCTTTCCCGAAAAACACCGAAGATAGCTCTTTCCGCGTAGACACCCGGCCAATAAAACTTCGATCGCCCGGCCCTCGATTGCCGTGATTCACTGAATCGTCGGTCTCTTCCTGCCCGATGATTTATGAAGTCCGCGCCTATTGCCGACCTGTGATTTTTTTTTGCAATGTCCCGCCTCTATTTCGCGTCTATATGTTATAGGGTGTTTTTTCCAACTTTTCCGGGCTTCAAAGGCGGTTCTTCTCACTGCGACGCCTGGTCTCTGAAGCCCGCAAGCTCTAAGGGATCTGTTTCATAACTTCGTGAGGAGATGAAGAAATGCGCTCCCTGATGAATCGCTCTCTGTAATCGCACACGTAGTTACGAAACGAAGTATGAAGTATGAAGGAGTATGAAGGAGATGAATTCTATGACTACAGACCGCCAGGAGGGAAAAAGAAACCGCGCGAAATCCGTTATCACGAACAATCGAAAGTTTTTAATAGGGGGCCTGGGGGCGCTGGCTCCCGCCATTATCAGCCTGCTGGTCGCGGACCTGAGCGCGATTCTTCTGGGCCTGACATTTCTCGTTTGTCTCGGTGCCTTTATCAAGGTAGTGCTTCTGTTCTGCGTCGGAGGATTCGTGGCCTATCTTCACAAGGAGGAAAAAAATCCGGTGAGGATATTCGAACTCGGCATACTGGCCCCGGCGTTGATCACAGGCATTCTCAACGCAAATAATGTCTCCGCTTCCGACACTCCGATCGCAGTCAATACGAAACCCGCCGTTTCCGCGACAGCCTTCACAACGATGGGCTCGCAATCGTCTCAAGATGTCGGAGTGGAAAAATTCTCTTTGCCCAAAGAGACCTGGTCGCAACAGATATATCGCGGCGTAACCGGCAGCGTTCCTGATGAAGTGTGGTTCGTGATCGTCGGGGAACACACAAAGCTCGAAGACGCAAAGGCACAGGCCGCTTCGATAGCGAGCAACGCGAAATGGAGAGGTTTCCGGGCCAGAGTCTTCGCCCCCTACGGCAAGGAAAAGCCGGGGTATTCAGTCGTCATAGGGGCCAACCTGACTCTCGGAGACGCGAGAAGATTGCAACAGAAAGCAATAGATGCCGGGTTTCCTGAAAGCACCAAGGTCTGGTCTTTTGCAAAAGGCAAATGACAGGCATCGATGCGAAAAGCTCTCGAAGCTGCGCGCGCTCGGCCGTAGCGGCAGCTTCGAGATTTCTTTCTTCTGCGACGCTAGGACTGGCTGGGCGCGAAGTAGCCCCGGCGATGGCGGACGTGCAAATCCTTGCGCTCCTTGACCCGTAGCTGGATTGTGCGAAAAGACCCGTCCTGCGTGTCGTTGGTAGGCTGGTATGTGACCAAGTACTGCGAGCGCAGGTCTTCGTCTATCTGAGCGAATGCCTTATCGAGGTCTTCTTCGCCGCGCGGGAAGAATGCGCGCCCGCCCGTCTCTTCGGCTATCTTTTTGAGCACGCCTCTGTTTATGCCGCCGTATGCGCGATCTCCTATTCCTATCGTGTAGACTATGACCTCGTTGCGCCAGGTGCGTTCTATCGACTGGCGCATATTCACCTGGCTCCGAGTGTCTATGCCGTCAGTGATCAATATGATCACGCGGCGGCCGGCCTCGCGCCTCAGAAGATCGGACGAGACCGAATAGACGGAATCGTACATAGCGGTCGCGCCAGCCCCCGAATTGTTGATCGGCGGCGTCCCGCCCGCCCCCCTCAAGACGACAGAGGGCGTCCCTATGATCACTTCGTCTAGCGCGCGGTGCAGTTTTTCAACGTCCCCGGTCAGGTTTTGCACAAGCACGGATTCGTGCTCGAACGTAACTATCGCGGCAATATCTTTCTTGGGACGCAGCACCTTTCTAAAAAACCTCTGGCCCGCCGCCTTCTCATAAGGCAGTGTGTATTCCTGGCTCCCGGATATGTCTATCAACATCGCTATGGTGAGGGGCAGGTCGGTCTGGCGCTCGAACGAAAATATCGGCTGAGGCTTGTTGTCTTCGAACACCTCCAGGTTGTCTTTGGCAAGATCGTTGACATAAGCGTTCTGCTTGTTTGTGACATTGAAGGGCACGGCGACGAGTTGAGAGCCGAGTTTGAGTGTCTGCTCTTCTTCCTCATCGGGCGGCGGCGGCGGCGTCTTATCGCCTTTCTGTTGCTCGCCGGGAGGTACGGGCTTGGGAGGTTGCTGTTGCTGGCCGTGAACGGCCGAATATGACCACACGGCCATTGCCAGGATCAAAAAGGTTGCTACTCTACAGGTATTGATGAACTTCATTTTTTAACTTCTTCTGCCGGCGCGTAATAGCCACGACGATGAATGATGCGCAGGTCGGGCCGACTGTCGAGCCGCACCTCTATGCGACGGAACGAGCCGTCGCGCGCCGTGTTGGTTGGCGAATAAGCCAATATGTATTGACTCCGTAATTCGTTCTCTATCTGGCGAAAACCGGCCGTCAAATCGTCCGGCCCGTGCGGGAAGTAAGCGCGGCCCCCGGTCTCTTCGCTCAAGCGACGGAGCACGCCTTCACGGACGCCCTCGAATCGGAAGCGGTCCCCTATCCCTATTGCATAGATGACCACGCCCGACCGCCAGGCGCGGTCTATGGCCTCTTCCAGATTGCGGCTGCTGGCGTTATCGACCCCGTCGGTCAGAAGTATCACCGCACGTCTCGTGATGGAATCCTCGGCCGAGTGCGGCGCGCTTGAAGATTTCTCTCTTATGTCGCGGGCGAGGATTTCATCCGCCGTGATGTAGACGGCATCATAGAGAGCGGTCGCCTGTTTGCGCGAAGATGTAGGGCCGAATCTTCGCGTGTACTCTATTTCGTCGAACGCGCGCTTGAGGGTTTCTATGCGCGACGTGAGGCCCTGCACCAGTTCCACATCGTCCTGAAACGTGAGTATCGCCGCCGAATCCTTGGCGGGGCGAATGATCGAACGAAGAAACTCATTGGCCGCCGACCTCTCCTGCGGAAAGGTGTATTCCTGACTGCCCGACAGGTCCATGAGTATGGCTATGTTTATGGGCAGGGTAGCCTCGCGCTTGAAGGTGAATATCTGTTGAGAGCGTCCGTCTTCGAGGATGGAGATTTCTTCCTGGCGAACATCGCTCACGATGCGGTTGTTGCGGTCGACGACGCTGAAGAGCAGGTTGACAAGCTCAGTGCCGAGTTTCACCGTTTCGTCGTTTACAGGAATATCGTCTTCATCGGCGGCCTGGTTTTTTTCAGGCGCAGTCTTCTTCTGGGTCTCGGCCTGTGGTTTTGAGCGCGGCCTTTGCGGAGTCCTTTGCCTCTGCGCGGCGATGGTCGCCGCGAGGAGAATGACTAGCATAATAGTTGCTATAGCAGTTCTCATAAATAGCATCCGTTCTTTCAAGTCCTGGGCTTCACATAAAGATTTCTTCTTCCAAAGATTTCTTTCTTCTCTTGCGCGCAGTCCGTAGGGGCAGGCTTTCAGTAGATGTAACGTCGCTTATGGTAAAGATCCCCGCTGGCCCCTTTCAGTTTCACCTTGATTTCGCGTTCCTTGCCTGTCGTCTCAGGATTTGGCACATTATAAAAGATGACATATTCATTTCGTAACCCGTCCTTCACCTTACTGAATGACCTGAATAGTTCTAATTTTTCTGACGGTAAAAATATCCGCCCGCCAGTCTCTTCGCACAATTCGCGCAGCTTTTTATCATCCGACGTTTCGACCGTGCCCGCTCCGATGCCTTTGAAGTTCTTGGTGCTGATGCCGAATATAGTAACATCGTGCCGCTGGGCAAGGGCGACGGCTTCTTTCAATGATCGCTCGCTGGCGGTGTCTTCGCCGTCGGAGAGGACCACTATTACACGGCGCGCCTCTGCTCCGGGTTCTTCCGCTCCACGTAGATTGGCCATCTTCTCCTCTATAACGCGATACACTCCATCGTAGAGCCTCGTGTAGCCGCCCGCCTTGACCTTCCTGAGCGCGCGGACGAGCAGTTCCAGATTGTCGGTGAAATCCTGATGAAGTTCGACATCCGAGTCGAAGGTCGCAAACAGTACCTTGTCCTTACGGCGAAAAGTGGTCACGGTAGCCATGAAATCTTCGGCTGCGTCCTTCTCGAACGGCAGTTTCAGTTTTACGCTGTTCGAGGTATCCATAAGCACGGCGACCCTGAGCGGCAAATCGCTCGGCGATTCAAATTGCTTAATAGGTTGCAGCTTGCCATCTTCATAAACTTCGAAATTCTCTTTGGTCAGCCCTGACACGAATATATCGTTTTTCGTAACCTGGACTGGCAGCCGGACATCATCGGCGCGCAGTGTAGGATCCTGTCCGGGTTGCTGCTTGGTCTGGTCCTTTTTATCCGTCTGCTTCTGAGCGGCAGCACCCGCTCCGATAAAGAGAACGGCGGCGGCGAGCGCAATTGCAAGCGTTTGTGACCTTCTCATAATTTTTTGAAGAACCTCCGGCTACTTATGTCTGATGTAAGAGCTAGCAAATCACGATGCACAGGCACGAAAAATTATAGAGGGCGGCCGGAACGAGTGTCAACGAGTGACATCTTGGCAAGAAGCCTCCGAGTCAATTATTTCTCCACGAGAATGGTAAGACCATGGAAAACATTCCACTCTCTTGCGAACCTGTCGAAGTCATAAATAATCCTTCCGCGCCAGGGGTCAACCAGGTGAACTCCGTCCTGGTCTAACAATTCGACCACCACCGTATGGCTCTGAGGAACCTGTACTTGGGATAGTTCTGTCCGTAAGTACACAATCGGGTATAACCCCTCGTCCAATACTTCCTTCAACTCTTCGAAGGTCAAACTATACTTCCTCGTTCCTGAAAAGCCTGATTTCCTGGCGGCCTCTACCAAATTGAATGCATCGGTTCCTGAAAGAGTGCAATCAGCCAGACCTCGCAATTCTTCTTCTGTCTTTATTACGCCGAGAGATTCAAGCATCATCTTCAGGGAGGCGGGCGCGCAAGAGTATTCGGTCTCTTGCAGGTATAAAGGCAGGGTCTTCTGCATTTTCCGTCACCTTCACAGCGACAGAGTAAACCTAGTCAAAATTCATGCTCAGTGTCAAGACACAATCTCATTGAACGAACCGGCGGGGTGTGATTAAAAGTGGGACTTGCCAGTCAGAAATTATACAGAGCCAGGAGCTTGAGC
>JAKEHD010000513.1 GCA_022615215.1 Blastocatellia bacterium | reverse complement strand
GGGAAAACGGCTCATCGCTCCCGCCTTCTTCGAGGTGGAGACCGACAGCATTCTGCGGCAGAAGGTCGCGCTTCGCAAAGAGCTTACCCCTGAACAGGCTGAAGCTGCTTTTGCAAAACTCAAGTCTCTGCCGATCGAATACATCTTTATTTCGGAGCAGAGACAGCGGGCCTGGGAGATAGCATCTCAGTTCAACTTTGCAACCGTTTATGATGCGACCTATCTGGCGCTTGCAGAGTTGAGGGGCTGCCAGTTCTGGACGGCAGACAGACGACTGTTCGCTCAGGTGAAAGACAAGCTCGCTTTTGTCAGATGCCTTGATGATTTCACGACGCCCGACACTCCCTGACGAGTGAGTGACTGTTGAGGATTGATTTATGATCGAGGATGACGAACAGTTGAATCAAACACGACTGGCCCTAGTGGTGCTCGGCTGAAATGTTCCAACACGTAGGGGCAGACCGAAGAAAGAAATCTTTATGTGTGTCTGCCCTGCGACCAGGGCGCACACGCAGAATGAATACATTTATTGTGCGCCCCTACGCCTGTTCCGATTTCCGCTTGGCACCACTAGCCGATCTCGTCTGAACCCCGGCAGCAAATCATCTCCGGCGATTTCATCGCCTTCTAAAAGAATCACAGTGTCGGTCGGAGAACGATAGATCGTAATCGGTTTGTGCTCAGGGGAGATGAGCCACACCTGTCGAACTTCTGCCGCGAAGTATTCCAGAATCTTGCCGTAAACTTTTTCATACAGATCATTGGGCGCGAGTGTTTCGACCGCGAGATCGGGAGCGAACGGCCATTTGCTTTCAGGCTCGCCATCGGGCGGAATGCGCGCTGCGGAGACGAACGAGACATCCGGAATGCGTTCATCAGGCCCGACCTGAAAAGTCGCATCCGGGCCGTACACACCGCCCAGCCGATTGTCTTCGACGAAGCTGCTCAACCGGGCGATAAGGCGCACACCGACTCCACTGTGTCTCGCCCCACCCATCTCTTTCTCCTCCGGCAGACCGTTGACGATTTCATACTCTTTTTCAGGGTCGAGGATGACTTCCGATATGACAGACATAATTATCGTCTCCCGATAACCTGGAATGCATTCCAAACCTGAGACAACCAGTTATAAACACAAGCAGTAAGCCTGTTCACCCGCCGCTGCGTTTCTGTGTGTAAGGGCGCTCCTTGCCTTCGAGGGCTTCTTTGTAAGCCCCGTTCGGGATGTTGTCGCCCATCTTCAGGGCCTTTTCGTATTCGGCTATGGCGTCGCCGCGAAACTCCTGGAAGTCGAGTATGCGCCCCTTCAATACATGGCCCCATTGAATCAACCACGCTTCCGACTGCGGAGAGGCGTTCTCTATCGCGCTGTCGTAGAGCTTCAAGGCGCGATTCAAGCGATCATATTGCGCCTGTATCTTGTCGTCTTCGTCCGCTTGCGGGTCTTGCTCGACGGCGCTCGGCGAGAGGTTCAACACCTGTGCCAGGCCGTAAAGGGCGCGGGCGTTCCTGGGGTCTGCGGCCAGTATCTCTTCGAGTACGGGGCGAGCCTCGGCAAATCGCCGATTGCGTATGTGGTCATCAGAGAGGAGTATCTTTTCGGCCAGAGGGCTGAGGGCGCGCGATGGTTTCGAAGCGGCTTCGCGGCGGGCCGCCTCCACGCGCGCCACGACGGGTTCGAAGCTCGCGGGGCGCGTGGCTTCTTTCTCGAATTTCGTCGTCGCAACCATCTCGTCGAAGAAGTCCTCTATGCTTATGCCGACCTGCTCCAATCCGGCAAGCGCCTCGTAGAAATGAAACACAAGGGCCGCGCCGCCTCGATAAGCTTGCGCGAGGTCGAATACCGCATCATCTTCCTTGTAAGCGCCTGCTCGACGCGCTTCTATCAGTCGCATCCTGGCTCCGGCAGCCTGCGCCAACGATTCGCGTATGACCAGATAGACGCTCGATCTGTATTCCTTGGAGGCGGACTCGATAGTCTCCACAAGCTTGACGATCTCATCCTTGTACTTGAGCGATTCTTTTAAGTGCCGCTCGACGAGCGGGTCTATGACGAAACGTATCATCGTCTGGCGGATGCCGCTCAGGTTGGGCAAGACGGAAGGGCCTATGATGACGTTGTAATCGTCGCCGACCCTTCGCACGAGCAGGTCTTCTTTCTGATTCAGTATGTCCCCCCGCAGGAAAGAGGTGTCGATTGCCGAAAGCGGGTCGTGGATTATGAATACCTGGCGTGTGCGCGTCCGTTCTATGACTTTGGCTTTCTCCTTCTTGCCGCTCTTCTCCCCGCCCGAGCTCACCACGAAGGGCCGCATATTGACGATCGTTTCGGGAATGGTGCGAAAGTAGTCGAGCATCTGGAAGATTACTTCGCCAACGGGCCGACGGTATGCTACAGCATAAGTTTCTCCTACGGCCGTGTACTTGGGCGCAAGCTCTCTCAGTCCGCCTTTGAGGTAAAACTCCTGGACGAGCGGAATGAACTCCATCAGAGGGAGGAGGTCTTCAGGCACGTCATCCTGTATGCGCTCGGAGATGCGAAAATCGGGCGGCTGATTCATCAACAGACTGAGCGCCGCATATCGCCCCGCGTCGGCGGCCTCTTCGACATTCGGACGACGGTGCGATTTATAGAAAGCGGCCAGCTTCGCTTTTATGGCAGGGTCGAGATTTGCAAGGTCGCGCCTGAGTTCGGCGCGGGCGGGCGAAAGCTCCTGGCCTCCCGTCTCGTAGTCGAATCCCGCCACGTTGAGCGCAGCCATCACGACGAACGTCCTCACATCGGGCGCGATGCGGACATTGAGTTCGGATGGAGAAACGAATCCTTCTTCGCCCCTGATAACGGGCTTCTGTCCGGCCCCGACCATCGTGATGAGCGAGAGTATTAGCAACGAGGAGAATACTGATTTGAACATATCATTAGAAAGATAGCCGCATCGGTGAAACCTGGTCAACCTCCCGTCCGGTATGTAAATGAATGGGATTTCACCACGGAGACACGGAGGCACAGAGAGTTCTCCGTGTCTCCGTGTCTCCGTGGTGAGTTTTTCTTGCTTGTCTGAACACATACGCCGGGATGATATATGATTCACACTTTCGCGCAAGCAAGATTAGAGTTTTTCTGAAACCGTCTTCGCCTGCATGAACAGAAGCAGGTAATCGCGCCCGCCCGCTTTCGAATCCGTGCCCGACATGTTGAACCCGCCGAACGGATGCACATCCACATAGGCTCCCGTGCATTTGCGATTGAAATAGAGGTTGCCTACATGGAAATCATACCTCGCTCGCTCAAGCCTTCGGCGCTCCCTCGAATAGACCGCGCCCGTGAGACCGAACTCCGTGTTATTGGCTATGTCGAGGGCCGCGTCGAAATTCTTCGCCTTGAAAGCCGCAAGCACGGGACCGAATATCTCTTCCTGCGAGATGCGGGCCACAGGGTCGACATCTCCGATCACCGTAGGCTTTATAAACCATCCGTCCGGGCGCTCTTCCACACGGTCCCCACCCGCGAGCACAAAGCCTTCGCCCTTTCCTATCTCGATGTAGTTCAAGATCGATTGATATGCGCTCTTGCTCGCAACCGGTCCCATCCAGTTCTCTTGTTCTCTCGTGGGCCCCACGCGGATTTTCGATGCGCGGTCGGCCACACGGCCTACGAGTTCGTCATACACCTCTTCGACCACGACGACGCGCGAACAGGCGGAGCACTTCTGGCCCGAAAACCCGAAGGCCGAGGTGACGACGCCCTCGACCGCCGCATCAAGGTCAGCGGTCTCGTCGACAACTATCGTGTCCTTGCCGCCCATTTCGGCGATGACGCGCTTGATCCATTTCTGCCCTTCGGCGGTCCTGGCCGCAAGCTCGTTTATGTGAAGCCCTACATCCTTCGAGCCTGTGAAGGCGATGAAGCGCGTGCGCGCATTGCCCACGAGGTAATCGCCTATCTCGCCGCCGCTGCCGGGAACGAAGTTGACCACCCCTGCGGGCAGGGATGCATCTTCGAGGAGTTCGACGAACTTCGCAGCGACGATGGGGCTGTCGCTCGAAGGCTTGAGCACCACGGTGTTTCCCGCGACCACAGAGGCGAGCGTCATTCCGGCCATGATGGCGAGCGGAAAATTCCAGGGCGGAATTATCACGCCGACCCCTAGCGGTATGTAAAAGATGTCGTTCTCTTCGCCGGGAAAAGGGGTGAGAGGCTGCTCGCGGCTGTAGCGCATAATCTCGCGGGCGTAGAACTCGGCGAAGTCTATGGCTTCGGCCACATCCGCATCCGCCTCGACCCATGATTTTCCTACTTCGAGCACCATAAGGGCCGAAAACTCCGCCTTGCGCTCTCTGAGCAGCGCGGCGACTTTCAGCAGATAGCGGGCGCGGACTTCGGGAGCGACCCGCTTCCATTCCTCAAACGCCTGCGTGGCGTGCTCTAAGGCGCGGTCTGCAAGCTCGGAGGTTGCCTTGTGGACAAGCCCCACGACCTCTTCGTAATTCGAAGGGTTTGGAGAGGCGTGCAGATTGCCTGTCGTATAACGCTTGCCGCCTATGACGATTGGGTATTCGCGGCCGAACTGGGATTCGACATTCGATATGGCCTCGCGCATAAGGGCGGCGTTTCTTTCGACGCTGAAATCCGTGAGCGGCTCGTTTTTGAATGAAGGTAACATGATAATATCCTTTCATTAATATAATGTGTGCCGTAACCGGCTAAACAAATTATCAACCTCCTTCCGTCCGAGTCAACCTGTGGCAGAGGTCAGCCGTCAGCCGTCAGCCGTCAGCCCTCAGCCGTCAGCGTATAAGTCTGTGCTGGCTTTGACCACAGTGGAAGGCCAGGGCCTTCTACACACACAGATTTCACGGATAGACCGGAAAGAAATCTTTATCTGTGTAATCCGTGCAATACGGTGGTTGATTTTCTTCGTCTCAGGAGGGCTGATAGCTGATAGCTGATAGCTGATAGCTGGAAATAGTATGGTAATCCCCTCCGGGCCTTTGCTATATTGAAGGGGAGCGTGTCGGATCGCGGAGAGGTTAGCCCCGATGGGAAACGAGGTCGAGGAGAAGTCGAAGTTGTTCAAGAATAGCACCCTCCGGCTGCGTCGATTAATATCACTGCTGATACTGTTCGCCCTGCTCTCTTACGCGAGCGCGGGCAGCGCGTTCGATGCGACACCCTACGGTGTTGATGATTCGGAGACCTCGTCGTCTTCCTCGCTTTCACGCAAAGACCGCATAGAGTTATTCGAAGACGTGTGGGAGATGATCTACGAGAGGTATTACGATGCATCATTCAACGGAGTCGACTGGCGGGCCGTCCACAATCGATACCGCCCCCTGGTCGATCAGGTGAAGAGCGACGATGAGCTTTACACCTTGCTCAAGCGGATGGTCGGAGAGCTTCATGACGCGCATACGCGATTTCACACGCCGCAGGAACGAAAAGAGCGCGAGCAATTGCAATCGGTCAGCGCGGGCGTCTACATTGGCGAAGTCGAAGGGCGAAGCGTGATCGTGGGCGTGGAAACCGGTTCGGATGCCGAACGCGCAGGCGTAAAGACCGGCATGATAGTTCGCACGATAGATGGCCTGCCCATCGAAGAACTGCTTGCCCAGGCGCAGGAGCAGGTGGGCTATTCATCCACAGATCGCGCCGTGCAACTCAGGCTCTATAGAAGACTGCTGAGGGGCGAGCCGGGCACCACTGTGAAGCTTGAGCTTGCGCGCGCGGACGGGACTCGAATGGAAGCCCTCGTCACCCGGCATCTGGTCTCCGACCAGCCGCGCGTCTATTGGACACGGCTGCCTTCCGGGTACGGGTATATAAAACTCAACCTCTGGAAATCGCCGATTCATAAAGAGTTCAAGGGCGCGCTCAAAAAGCTGCGCGGCGCGCCCGGCCTGATTATAGACCTGCGCGGCAATCCCGGAGGCGAGGTCGACGAGGTGCTGAAGATTGCCAGCTATTTCGTCCCCGAGCACACGCACTTCGGGCGCTTCTTCACGCGGTCGGGTAAACTCCTCGACCTCTACACGGGCGACGACGAAGACGATATTTACAAAGGGTCGCTTGCTATTCTTGTGAATGAAGGTTCGGGCAGCGGGTCCGAGATGTTCTCAGGCGTCTTGCAGGAGCAGGGCCGCGCCCTCGTGATAGGCCGCCAGAGTTGCGGCTGTCTGCTCGGCATAGCCAAATACAGAAAGGTCAAGGGCGGCGGCGAACTTGCCATAAGCGAGCTTGGGTATCTCTCGCCCGGAGGCCGCAGATTCGAAGGCGCGGGCGTCATCCCCGATGGAAAAGTCCCTCTGACCATCTCAGATCTTCTAAACGACCGTGATGCGGCCATAGAGCGAGCCGAAGACCTGCTTAAATCGCCGATAAAAAGCTCGTCCGCGCAGGCCGGACGTTGAACATTGATTCTAATCAAAGAGCTTCATCGCAGACAGGAAAAGGACAGGATTGAGATAGCCGAAGCCATGCCTGTATATTCCGTCTTCAGTGAGTTATTATTACATAAAGCGAGTAGATGCCCTCTCCATCGGTCGCTTCAGATCAGTACCCCTGTAGAAGGCATAAAGATTCCTTTTTCTTCTGTGCCTTCCACTGTGAGGGAGGGAATTCAGATTCTATCGGGCTGAGGTCAAGGCGAAAAGGTCATGTTGGTCGCTCACCGAATAGCCGAAACGGCTACAAGGACTATCGAAGACAGCAAGATTGCCGGGACGAGGCTTGTCCTTGCATCAGCGGCGCTATTGATTTTCTATCTTGACCCTGCGGAGCCGAATTACCACCTCTCCTTAACTTATGGCGCGCTGATTCTTTATGCCTTATACAGCGCCATCATCTATAGACTCACCTTGAGTCGCAGCACGTTTTTGCAATACATTCGGCAATGGTCGCACTGGATAGATGTCGGGTGGTATCTGGTATTGATAGCCCTCAGCAGCGGCACGGGCAGTATATTCTTTTTCTTCTTCTTTTTCTCCATCCTGGTTGCATCATTTCGATGGGGCTTTTGGCCGGGGTTGAGGGTAGTAATAGTTTCAGCAATTCTCTTCACCGCAGTCGGTTATATACTGCGCGCGGGATGAAATGACAATTTTGAGCGGAGATATATACTACGCGCGGGATAAAATGAACCTTTTTCAGCGCCGCAACCTATTTGGAGTG
>JAKEHD010000075.1 GCA_022615215.1 Blastocatellia bacterium | reverse complement strand
TTCACGAAGGAAAAGCGGCGTCCGGGCCGCCGCACTCCAAATAAAATCGCCCGGCCGTGAGCTTGATGAATAGTTTCAATCCATGCCGCGCAGAGTATAGCTGATGTCATTATGAAACTTGTCTCGTTGATGGCATTACTTCTCGCCGCGAGCGTGTCGGCCGCCTGTCGCGGTGAAGAAGACCGTTCGCCCGTCATAGCTGCGGTCGACGGGCGCGAAATTCGCCGCGCGGAGTTCGAAGGCTTCCTCGCGCTCAAGGTGGGCGAATTGAGTGTGACGACGGGCACGCTGCGCAGCCGCCTGCTCGACGAATACATAAAGCGCCGCCTCGTGCTCGACAGGGCGGCGCAGGCGGGAATTTCGGTCAGCGATGAAGAGATAGAGCAGGCCGCCCACGAGAATCCGCAAATAAAATCCACGGCCGCGACCACAGCCGCGCGCGAACAATTTCTCAATGATCTGCTCATCGAAAAATATTATCAACAGGTATTGCTGCGCGATGTGCGCGTCTCAAACGAAGAGAAACAGAAGTACATAGAAGAAAACCTCTCGCGGCTGACCGACCGTCCCGGATTCTACGTGCGCGAGATTCGCGTACAGTCGCGCGAAGAGGCCGAGCGATTGCGCAACGAAGTGACCGAAGGCCGCCGCGATTTCGCCGCCGTCGCCCGCCTTCATTCCGACGCCCCGACCGCAGAACACGGCGGCCTGACCCGCTACGAAGAAGGCCAACTCCCCGCCGTGCTCGAAAAAGCCATAAACCCGCTCCGACCGGGCGATGTGAGCGCGGTCGTGGAATCGACTTACGGGTTCCATATCTTCAAACTCGAACACCGCGTGCAGCCGCGCTCGCCCGATGAGCGCCGCTCGCAATACGACGAACGCCGCTCGCAACTCGCGGAAGAACTCATCGCCCGCAAGAACCAGCAAGCCGTAGATGAGGCAATAGACCGCCTCGTCGCTTCAGCCGATATTCGAATAATGGATTCTTCTCTGGGCTTCACTTATGACGGGCAGTTCAGGCAAAATTAGATTCGAGGGACGGGCGCAAAGCCGCTCTCAAGGATCGTTCATAATTCATCGCTTATTATGTTTAAGAAGAGAGGATGTGTGTTTATGAAGTTCGCAAACCTAACGATCTCAGCCGTCTTCGCACTGGTTATTGCGACGGCCGTCCACGCGCAAGAGCCGAATCTGGTCAATGAAATAGTGGCCCGCGTCAACAATGACATCATCACGCTGATCGATTATCAGCAGGCGCTCAACGACTTCCGAGCGGAACTCGCCCGCCAGTTGCAGCAACAGGGTAAGAGCGAGGCCGAAATCAACGCCGAGTTCGAACGGCTCCGTCCGACGGTCCTCGACATTATGATCGAAGACCTGCTCCTTCAACAAAAGGCCAAAGAGCTTGGCATAGATGTCGAAGCCGAAGTCAACCAGCAGTGGGCCGCCATCGCAAAAGAGAACCAGTTGACCATCGTCGCCCTCGAAGCCGAGCTCAAAAAGCAAGGCATAGACCCCGACGCGGCGCGGGCATCGCTTCGCAAAAGGCTTCAGCAGAACTATGTCATGAATCAGGAAGTGCTCCGCTCCATCTATGAAAACCTCAAAGAAAAGGACCGCCGGGAGTTTTACGAAAAGCACAAAGATTATTTCACCACTCCGGGCGAAGTGACCATCTCCGAAATATTCCTGCCTCTCGAAGGGTTCACCGCTGCGGATGTCGAACAGCGCGCCCGCCGCATAATAGCGGAACTGCGCGCGGGCATGAATTTCGCCGAAGCCGTGCAGAAGTACTCACATTCGAGCCGCGCCTCCCGCGAACAAAACGGACTGCTCGGAACCTTCAAACCCGGAGAGTTGAAAGAAGAGATCGAAAAAGCCATCTCCACGCTCAAGCCCGGCGAAGTGACCGAGCCTATACGTCTTCTACAGGACGGCTATCAGATAATTCGCGTCGACGAGCGCAAACCCTCTATAGTGCGGCTCTACGAAGACCCTAAAGTGCAGAATGAAGTCGCAAACGGCGCTACGATGGAGCGAGCCGAAGAGTCCCGCAAGGCATATCTCAAGAGATTGCGCGAAGAAGCCTTTATTGAGATCACCCCAAAATACGTCACCGCCCACGGGAAAGAGGAGAAAAAAGGCAATTAAGCGCAGGGGTGAAAACATGCAGGGGAGCAGGGGAGCAGAGGTGCAGGGGTGAAAACATGCAGGGGTGATTGGGTTATTGCGAGATTAGCTGATCAGGTATAAATGAGTAAGCGAAGAAGAATAGCTCCCCTGCTCCCCCGCTCCTCTGCTCCCCTGCTTAAAAGATGCGTCTCGATATCTTTTTAAAACTGAGTCGACTGGTCCCGCGCCGCACGCTCGCCCAGCAGATGTGCGAGGCGGGCGCTGTGAAGCTCAACGGCGCGCGGGCCAAGAGCGCCCGCGAAGTTCGCGCGGGCGACCTTATAAGCCTCAGACAACGCGGGCGCATAACCACAGTGCGCGTGCTCGAAGTCCCCGCAAAGCCTCCTTCGAAGGCGCAGGCCGCCACCCTCTACGAAACCATCGGGGTCGAGTCCTACGACACGGATTGAACCCGTCAGTAGCCCGACCGTAAGGGAGGGTCTTTATTTCACGTCTCGAACGGGCGGCGACACCCGCACAAAAATGTTCGTATAAAAACAGGGTTCGATGTTAGAATCTGCTCCTCGCCGAAACCTTTGAACGGCTTGGAGAGCGAGCGGCAATCAGGCATCAGGCATCAGGTTCAAGCAAGGAATTTTTTTATGAGCGACGGCTATAGAGTGGTGGACGCGGACGGCAGAGAGCACGGCCCTATGAACGGGATGGCACTCGCACGAATGTATGCCGAAGGCCGAATAGACGGAGACTCTTACGTCTACGAACCTAAAAACAGGCAATGGCGTCGCCTGAGAGAAGTCGTCGACCTTGCCAAAATAGAAAGGCTCCGCGAGCGACTCGGGGGTGAGCCTCGATTCGTGCAGACGGAAGGCCGCGGTAGTCTTAAGACTGCGGTAAAGGATGAAAACCGGAGCGAAGCTATCTCGTCATCCTTCATCCCTCATCCTTCATCCTTACCATATCAAGCGCCGTCGGCCCCCACACCCACTATTTCAGGAATGGTCGTGCCCGGCATGTATGAACCCAGGACAAGGGGGATGGTGGCGGCTGCGATTCTGCTGCTGATAAATGTGGCGCTTAACGCCTTGGGCCTTGCGGCGCTCGTCTCCGAGGGCGTGCCAGGCTCAGGCTCAGTGTTGATCGTTTTCACACTCTTCGACCTGGCAGCCGCATTGGGTCTTCTGCGCGGCAAACATGCATGGAGGAAGTGGACCATTATTCGCGCCCTCCTCGGCGCGATTCTTTTCGGCGTGATAAGGCCGCTCTCTACGCCCATAACGGCGGTCATTATAAGCGGCCTCTATCAGATAATCTTTTCGGCGATCATAATCGCGCTGCTCTATCGCAAACCCGCGGGCCAGGGGTCAGGAGCCAGGGATCAGGGATCAGGGGTCGGCGATCAGCCTTTATTCTGATAGCTGAAAGCTGATGGCTGATAGCTGATAGCTGTGCAATCAGTGGTTCTTCAACCATCATCGCGTCT
>JAKEHD010000512.1 GCA_022615215.1 Blastocatellia bacterium | reverse complement strand
CAGGTCTCATCTATTATCAATTAGTCCTCTTCCAAATAGCACAAGTCGTGAAATCCTTATGTGCATAGGGCGTAGAATCAAATGAGAAGAAATTATCCAAAACATATAAAGAAGCTTATTCGCGAGTACGGAGCCATCGCTTTCGATAGAGAGTTGTCCCGCGAATTGCAGAAGCTCGCATACTATTTCAATGAATGGAAAGAAGGGAACATAAGCAGCGAATATCTTAGCAACATGGTCTATAAATTCACGGTCGGTCCCTCAAGACAACTCTACAGCCGCTATAATAACTCGGTCATAGATATGGCGGTCGCTTACGCCATAGTCAACGGCATACTGAACAGAGACGACCTGCCGGATGAATTACTGCAACACCTCGAAAGGGCTATGGAGTTCTATGAAGAGATGAGGGCGCG
This sequence comes from Blastocatellia bacterium, assembly GCA_022615215.1. Lineage (GTDB taxonomy): Bacteria > Acidobacteriota > Blastocatellia > UBA7656 > UBA7656 > JAKEHD01. Next base: position 3,893 of record JAKEHD010000512.1, on the reverse strand, counting down.
CGGTGAATGAATTGACTCTGCGGCCGGCCGAGCCGGAAGACTTTGACTTTCTCTATGACCTGCATTGCGCAGCCCTGAAGCCCTGCGTTGAAGGTCGATCCCGCGCGCAGGTTGTACGAGCGGCTCGGTTTCTCTACGGCAGGCGAAACCTCTACACACTACATAATGAAAACCTGCCCCCCGAAACCGTAACCGGATGCCGCGACCTTTTCTGTAAGTACTCAGAGAAGCAAAAAAACTCACCACGGAGACACGGAGAACACGGAGAATGCTCTCATTATCTGCGGTGCCTCCGTGCCTCTGTGGTGAAAAATCTTATCCCTTTCTGAACAGTCACCTTTTTTAGCGAACCTTGACAAGACCTCGCGCGTTCCGATAGCCTTGATCTTTTCTGTAGAGACGTTTATAGAGAGGTGATCGATATGAAAAGGACTTTTCAGCCCAACAACCGCCGCCGCGCCAAGACCCACGGGTTCCGCGTGCGTATGAGCACGAAGGCGGGCCGGGCCATAATCAACAAACGCCGGGCGAAGGGGCGCAAGCGTTTATCCCCTGCGCATTATTGATTGCGCGATGGGTGAAATATCTGAAAAGTTTCCCAAGACAAACAGGATTCTCAAACGCGATTCGTTCAAGCGCGTATATGATGGGGGTCGCAAATTCCAGGCCAGATATTTCACAGCTTTCGTTCTGCCGAACTCAGGCTCCGAGCCGCGAATCGGCATAACCGTAACGCGAAAGATCGGCAAGTCGGTCCAGCGCAATCGCGCCCGTCGGCTCGTGCGCGAGGTATTCAGAAAAAACAAATGGCTTGTCCCGCAGGGAGTTGATATAGTGATTAACGTGAAGAAGCCTCTCGTGGAAGCCGTTTACAGCGACGTGGAAGGCGACTTCCGTAACTTTCTGGAGAAGGCGGGCAAGAAGTGAAGTTCGTTTTTGTCTCTTTCATAAAGGCTTATCAGGTGCTCATATCGCCGTTGCTCCCGCCCGCGTGCCGCTTTACGCCGACCTGCTCTCAATATGCTCTGGAAGCGATTAAAAAATACGGTGTGCTGCGCGGCTTCTATATGGCGGCGAGACGGCTTTTGCGGTGCCACCCGTTTCACCGGGGCGGTTACGACCCGGTGAAATAAACTGCGAGGAACGGTGGAATAATCTGATGGATCGTACTCGAATAACACTGGCTCTGGTTCTTTCGGCAGTGGTGATAATAGGCTGGCCGCTCGTAATGAATCGTTTTTTCCCTCCATCACCCAAGCCTGCGGCCGACATTCAATCCCCTGCCACCGAGCAGCAAGATGAGAAGTCTCAGAGCGCGGGCCAGCCCACACCCCCTTCGCCAACGACTCCGCCGACAACCCCGGCTCCCGCATCGCCTCAGCCGCAGGAGACAACCGAGGCCGCGCTGCAAGAGTTCACAGTCGAGACATATTATTGGAAGGCGAAGTTCTCCAATCGCGGCGCGGTTGCGACCTCCTGGAACATAAAGAAGAAAAAGAATGCGCCCATCAACCCCGATATAAAGGGGGCCGACGGCCGCGACCTCGAACTCATACCGCAAGACGCGCTCGACCGTGTAGGCGCGCCCTTCCGGCTCCACCTGCCCTGGTCGCCCGATCTGACCGCCCACCTCAATCAGGTACACTTCGAAGTCGAAGGCGTGGAACCCGGTCAGCAAGCCGTCTCTATGGGTGATGGCGAAAAACGCCAGATTACTTTCGTCTACTCGTCGCCTTCGGTTGTGGCCCGCAAGACTTTCACATTCTATGGCGGCAGATTCGACTTCGATTTCACGGCCGGTGTAGAGTCGAACGGCGTCCGCCAGCCGGTCTATACGGTGCTCGGTCCGCGCATAGGGGATCAGGCCGATCATCAAACCGGCACATACAGCACGCCGCCCCAGGTGGTGACTTATGATCTGGCAGGGGAACGCGAGCAGTATCTCGGCGCGGGCATCACTCCCGCTTTCGGAAAGATAACCTCGATAGACCAGGCGGCAAATCGCATACAACTCGACATCCCTCTGGCAGGCGACATCGATAGAATCAACATAGTCGGCGGCGACGACCGTATTTTCATAGGAGAGGCGCGCGTGACTGATCGCGAAGCCGGAGGTCTCACGCTCACGCTCGATCGCTTGCCCGAAGGCGTGGCTCCCGGCAACGGCGTGGCTCAGGGTACAGACACTATCAGGCATGGCTATCGCTGGGCGGGAGTGGTGGACCGATATTTTTCCATGGTGGCTATCCCGGAGTTGCCGATCAACGAAGCTGTTCTTACAAACATTCACCTGAAATCGTCTCCCCAGAACGAAGCTCCGCGCGAGTATCCGTCGCTTGCCATACCTGTGAGGCCAGACAGCGTCACACATATATTCGTCGGGCCTAAGGAACGCGATTTGTTGGTCGAGGCCGGGGAGCGTTATGGGACCGATCTCGAGGCGCTGATCGACTACGGGATGTTCGCCTTTATGATCCGCCCGATCATTCCTTTGATCGGCTGGGCGCTCGACGGACTGGGCAAGGTCTTCCATAACTACGGCTGGGGCATAGTGGTTGTGACGATCATAATCAACCTGGCGATGTCGCCGCTCAGGTGGTACAGCTCGAAGAAGATGAAGAAAGCGGCCAAGCACCAGCCGCGCATGAAAGAGTTGCAGGAGCAGATAAAGAAGTACAAAAACGATCCCAAAAAGAACGAGCGCGAACTCCAACAACTCCAGCAGGAGCAGATGGCTCTGATGAAGGAAGCAAACCCGCTCGGCGGGTGCATGCCCCTGCTGCTTCAGATGCCCATCTTCTGGTCCTTCTTCGTGTTTCTGACGATCTCGCTCGACGTGCGCCAGGCCCCCTGGATATTCTGGATAAAAGACCTCTCGACGGCCGATCCTTACTACGCGCTGCCCCTGGTCATGTGCGTCTCGATGATCGCTTCGACGAAGCTGACGCCGCAACCTGCGACTGCCGACCCGCAGATGAAGATGCAGCGCGTGATGATGACCTGGCTTATGCCTATAATGCTCACAGGCTTTTTCTTCATCTCAGCGCCGAGCGGGCTTGTGCTTTACTGGATGGTCAGCAACATGGTCGGAGTCGGCATTCAGTTAGTGATAAACAAGATCACAACCGAGCCGGACAGCGAGGGGCAGGCGGCCGACAAGAAAGAAAGCTTTATGCCGGGCACGGACGACGATGGATCAGCCCTTGCGAGCAATCAAAGCCCTCGCGCGCGGAAGCGAAGAGCGGCGAAGAGACGCAGAGAGATGATCGGAGGGTCGAGCGATGCCACATGATCATGCGAAAAGGATCGTTGAATTCATCAACCGTATCATCGAATCGAGCAGCCTCGATCTGAGGGCTTCCGTGCTGCCGGACGGAGACGGATTCAAGATCGATGTGCGCGGAGAGGATGTGGCCTTGCTGCTCGGTCACAACGCGGAACTGCTAGACGCGCTCGAATATCTGGGCAACCGGCTGCTTGCGCAGGAGGCGAGCGAGGAATCGCGCATAACATTCGACTCGGACAATTACCGCGTCCGGCGCGAAAAAGAACTCCGCCTCATGGCCGCTCATGGGGCCGAGAAGGTCCGCATTTCGCGCGTCCCCTTCAGCTTCGACCCGATGAATCCCAACGAAAGGCGGATCATCCACCTCTCGCTGGCCGAGGATGCTACGGTCAAGACCGAAAGTCGCGGCACCGGGCCTGATCGTAAAGTGACCATCTATCCGGCGTGAGAGTCAAGGATGAGGGATGAACGCAGAACGATACGGAAGAAAATCAACCACCGCATTGCACAGTGGAACGCAGGGCGTTCTACAAACACAGATAAAGATTTCTTTCTTCCGTCTATCCGTGAAATCTGTGTGTGTAGAAGGCCCTGGCCTTCCACTGTG
>JAKEHD010000511.1 GCA_022615215.1 Blastocatellia bacterium | reverse complement strand
CTCTGTAGCTGATAGCTGATAGCTGATAGCTGATAGCTGACCTTTATGGCTTCTTATACTTGTCTATTATCTCCTGCATTCCATCGGTCGAGTCGTTGTGACGGTACTTATAGTAAGCCTGGAAGTCCTTCATGATCTCGTCGTGAAGCTGCTGGTACTCCGGTTTGCCTTCCGAAAGCGCGAGCACGTGGGCATAGAGTTCGATAATCTCGTCCATCTTCGTGTGGGCCTTCTTGAGCAGTTCGTCTTTGCCGGAACCGGGGGTTGCGTTCTTGTGCTGTTCGGCCAGTTCCCTGTACTCGTCGTTGACGATTCCACTGAGCAGCAGGAAGGTAAACGGGTCGGAGGATTTGAGCGAAGCCGATTTTTCAAGCTTCGCCTTCGCGTCGGCTTTGTTGCCCGAAGCGTAAGAGATCAATCCCAGGGACTGGTATAGCTGCGGCAGCCACCTGGTCTGGTATTCGAGCCAATCGGCAATGCTTATGCTTTCGGGTCGGCTGTCGGCTTCGATCATCTGTATGGCTTTCATGCCGAAGGTCATGCTCTGTTGCGCGAATTTCCCATTCTGCTTCTTGATCTGCTCGACACCTATCAGCGCCATGTTCGTGAGCGTGGCAACGTCGTTCGGGTTCTTTTCCAGGTAAGAAGTCGCCCTGCTGAATGCATCATCGAGACGCCCCGCCTTCACATAAGCGTCCATAAGGCTTGGGACGACGAGTTCGGCTTCGCTCGGTTCCTGGAACACGGTCGTGAAATTTTCCAGCAGGCCGATCATCTGCGCCGGATCTTGTAGCTTGGCTATCTCGGCCGCCACGTGGCGTGCGACATCGGGCCGCCTGGGACTTTTAGGATATTTCTTCAGGTACTCGCCGGCAGCCTGAAGCTTGGCCGTTGCGTCGGCGGCGTTGAGTACCTTCCCCATGGCCTGGCGCTCTTCTTCAGGTATCTCCGGCGCTTTCTCTCCCTGCGGATACTGTGGCCGGGACTGTCCCTGGCCGAGAGGCGCGCGGGCAAAAGTCGATGTCCCGGCGGCGATTATCGCTAGAAGCGCGCACACCCCGAGAGCGCGCATGAAATAGAATGATATTGATTTCATTAGTAACCTCGTTTCCACTGCCTTATTCAGATGATGGCGGCCCGATACGGCGCTCCCCGTATTCTGCTTTATGGCGGTGACGGTTGGCAAGCCCGATAGACGGCCACTCGAAAGATTTATAACTCGCTATGACGAGATTGTGATCTTATGCCCTCGCATCCTCTCGATAGGAAAAGTCCCTCACACGATACGATGGCTGAAAGCGTTTTCAAAGCGGGCGGGCAACGCGGCAGGCCGTCTCAGGACATCTCAAAGGTTGGGGCGAATCAGTCGGGCTTGTGTCTCCCGACGCAAGCGATTTAATATGTCGAACAGAAGTCAATGTAACGAATTTCATTCGGAGGGCGATCATGAACGCCGTCGCAGGGCCGTCGAAGCCGAATACGCTATTGCAAGGCCCCTCCTTCCGATGCGATTCGCGACAAGTTCAGAACGGAGATTAGCAATATGTTCAAGAAGTTTTTTGCGACCGTCACCATGCTGGCCGTGATGGCCGGTCTCGCTGCGCAGGCGTCGGCTCAGGATTGGGACAAAGGCGTCTCGCTTTTCAATCAGAAGCAGTACCGTGAGGCGATACGCGAATTCCACGCTGTGCTGCGCGCAAACCCCGAATACTGGAAAGCATGGTATTACATAGGGGCCGGACACTTTCATCTTCAGGGCTATCAAAATGCCATCGATGCTTTTCAGAATTACATCAAGGGCGCTGAAAGCAGCGAAAAGGATCAGGTGGCCGGTTACTACTTCACGGGGTTTTCTCATTATCAATTGAAGCAGTACGACAAGGCCATACCTGCGCTCGGGAAATACATATCCCTCTCGGAGAAGAACCAGGTGAAGATCGACGCCAACGCGCGCGCCGCTTTAGGGCGCTCGTATATATTCGCCGAAAGGTTCAACGAAGCGATTCCCGTACTGGCGGCCGCGGCCGCCGAGATGAAGACGGATGCGAACAACCATTACTATATAGGCTTCGCCCAGCACAAACTCAAACGCGACGATCAGGCCATCCCCGCGCTCAACCAGGCGCTGGCGATCAACTCCAAAGACGTCGATTCATTAAGCCTGCTCGGCAACATATATCTGGCGCGGTGGAAAGAGAACCCGAACATGCTGAAGCAGGCCATCTCGACGGGAGAGCGATTGCGGGCCATCGAGGACGGCGAAAGGGCCTGGAGTCTGCTCGGTCAGGCTTACCTGCTCGACAAGCAATACGCGAAGGCTGCGCCGCCGCTCGACAAATTCGCTCGCGCGCACCCGGATTCCGGCGGCGCGTGGTACAACCTCGGCGTCGCCTATTCGCGTTCGTCACAATGGAAGCCAGCGGCTGAAGCTCTCGAACAGGCCGTCAAGCTCGCGCCTAAAAATGTAGTGGCGTATCTGGAATTGGGCTACATCTATGAAAGCGACAAGCTGCCTGCCAAAGCCCTTTCAGCTTACGAGCGCGCTTATGAAGCGTCGGGCCGCCGCGACGAGACCGCCCGCGCCGCTATCGAGCGGCTCAAACAGTCGAAACCGTCGTAGTGCTTTCCATGCAGGGGTGCCTTTTGTGCAGGGGAGCAGGGGCGTTTTGAAGGATGAGGGATGAAGGATGAAGGATGAAGGATGACGAGACCGTATCACAACTACTTTCATCCCTCATCCTTCCGCCTTCATCCTTTCCGAATCTCTCCCCTGCTCCCCTGCTTAATTCTTCACTTCACCTTGTCGGCTTACGGCGCTGACTCGCTCAAGCCCCTCGAATGCTATGGCCAGGAGTTCGACTTCGCGGCTTTCGCCCGCCTGAAGATGCAGGGCCTCTCCGCTACGGGCCGCGCGCGCGAGCACGGGGAGAGTGGCACAGGGTTCGAGCGCGATGTTATATGTAGCGCCCCACCAGGGATAATCCCGCCCCCCTCTGTACACCTGCCAGTACCATAGAACCTTGAACACATCCACAGGGTGACATAGCGCAAATCCCACGCGACGGTTTGTGTTGGTCACTGCGTACCATCCGTCCGCGAGGTCTTCGATGAAGACCATATCCTGCGCCTCTGCGGAAGGGCCGGGAATGCGCGACAGGTCTATCACTTCTCCGTTGCGGCCTGTGGCTTGCGGCCACTCGCTCGATTGATCGGGTTTCAGACGCGATGTTGCGGGCGTGAACTCTTCGAAGGTGAGTATACGGCCGCCGGGAAGGTCTACGCGGCAATGCTCGTCGAGAAAGGGCCAGCCGAGCGCAGGGTGATGGCCCCATGTGAAATCCACCCGCTGTCCGCCCTCGTTCGTCACGCGCTCGCGTATGCGTAGAATCGCTTCGTTGCGACGCATCGATAAAGTCTTCACCACATGAAAAGGCGTGCGAATGGTGCGCACCTCGAATCGTACTTCGATTTCGTCGGGATGGTCTTTAGTGATCGTGTATCGCCAGGGCAGCAACATCACCTCGCCGTGCTGGCCAATTTCTGCGCCCTGATGTACGGAGAGCGCCCCGCAGTTGGGCAGAAGCTCCTGCCATCCGCCTTCGTAATAATCCATGTGCGCGCCCGCAGCCCTCCAGCTCGTCGGCACGAAATGGTCTCGCGGGATCAGCCCCGTCCGAGTGCGCCAGAGAAAATCCGTGTCTTGCGGTTTGTATAGAAACTCGTAAATGTCAGTCCCCTTGTCTGCGATGACGGTGACGCGGAGTTTTTCATTCTCCATAGCGACCGCCGCGTAGCCTCGGTAGACGAACTCCGTTATGCGGCAGCCGTAGTTGCGCGTGTGATCGTATAGTTGATAGTCCATCGTTTCAGAAGATTATCACGTCACGGCGGCTTGCGAAGAAAGAAATCTTTAGAAGAAAGAAATCTTTATGCGAGCCGGACAGGTTGAACCGGAAGCCGCCGCTGTGCGATAACTCTGGTCGTATGATTGAGAGGAAAAAGGCCGTAGTGCTTCTGAGCGGAGGGCTTGATTCGACCACCGCGCTTGCGATGGCGCAGGCCGAAGAGTTTGACATTTACGCCATATCGTTTCGCTACGGCCAGCGACACTCCGTAGAGCTTGAAAGCGCCGCCCGCATCGCTCGCGCTATGGAGGTCGTTCGTCACCTTATAGTCGATATCGATCTTCGCGCCATCGGAGGGTCGGCGCTCACCGACGAGATAGAAGTCCCTAAAGACCGGTCAAGCGATGAGATGACTTCCGCGATACCCGTGACTTACGTGCCCGCGCGCAACACCATATTTCTGTCATTCGCGCTCGGATGGGCAGAGGTCGTAGGGGCCGAAGACATATTCATAGGCATAAACGCTCTCGATTATAGCGGCTATCCCGACTGTCGTCCCGAATACATCGAAGCGTTCGAGCGCTTGGCGAACCTTGCGACGAAGGCGGGAGTCGAGGGACGCTTGAGAATGAAAATTCACACGCCGCTGATCGCTATGACGAAGGCCGAAATCATAAAGACGGGCCTGGGTCTCGGAGTAGACTATTCGCTCACGCACAGTTGTTATGACCCGACGGCGGAGGGCCTTGCCTGCGGAAGGTGTGATAGTTGTCTGCTGAGGCTGAAGGGATTTGCCGAAGCCGGAGAGCCTGACCCCTTGCGCTATAGGCAATGAGAGCGCTCGCGCGTTCGGCGGGCCGACTTTGGCTGCACAAAGCGTCTGATGACGAATCAGTAAAGCTGGCTCTCGACCTTTCTCACGGCCTCTTCCACCTGATCCAAAACCTGCCAGGCATCCGAGCCGCGCTGATGTTCAGTCCGCGCTTTGGCGATCTTGGTTTTCAGATGACTTACCATGCTGCGCGCCCTATCAAGTTCATCTCGGTTACTGATCGGATGCTTGGTGAAGTAATCCATCATAAATTCAAACCCTTTGATGCATTCATTGACCAATTGATACTTTTTCATCCCGGCCCGGATTTCCGCCATGTCTTTCAAATTACGGTCGGCGGCAGCAATGATTTGATCGAGGATTTTTGCGCCATCATCACTGTTACGGCCCCGGCGCACCTTTTCAGCCCTCTGTTTCAAATCGCGAAACCCTTTTTCAGCACGATCTAAATCACCGGGCGAGGTGATAGGGTTGCGCTCCAGACCATCCATCAATGAATTGAAAGCTTGAATAAGGTCATTGATGGGTTTGGTCTCGGCCAGACGGCGTGCGATCTCCCGCTTGATCTCCAGGAATTCGGAGATATCGTTGTTGACCGCTTTGAGCAGTAATCCGCTCTGCACGCCTACTATTTGATCGGAAGCAGCATATTGCAACAGGTGAGAAGCCTCTTCCAGATTCTGGATTGAACGGTCGATGTCAGGTAATGCCTCCTGGCTTTCCATTGCCTGCCTCAAGCCCTTGAAGATCGCGGCCCCGTGAAGGAAACAGACCAGTTTGCACCGCGGATCGATATCAGCCGCTTTATCGAAGATGGCGACGGCGGCGGCGAATCTCTCCTGGCCCAAAGCTTCAGAACCATCCCTCAACTCTTCGTCGAGCAGCCATTGGAGCAGCTTCTGTCT
>JAKEHD010000510.1 GCA_022615215.1 Blastocatellia bacterium | reverse complement strand
TATTTCGTCTTTCGACTCCCACTTCTCAAAGTCCGCGTCAACCCCACGTCCTAAGACTCAGTTGCTACCCTCATCGCAAGCCGCCTCCTTTAGGGGGCGGTAGTTGACTATCATCCTCACAAGCGCCGGGTGAACTGAAAATCACCCGTCACCGATTTTCACCTATTGCCGAAGACTTAACAAGTTCTTCATCCAGTTCCGAGTGTTCAGAATAAGAATAGGATTTCACCACGGAGACACGGAGACACGGAGAAAATGAGAATCAACTCTCTGTGTTCTGCGGTGTCTCTGTGGTGAGTTTTTTTGCTTGTCTGAACACATACATCCAGTTCCGATCACTCGGCGGCGCTCTCTTCGCCGCTCGTTGCGTCGGCGTGTCCGCGGCCCGCGCCCTTATCTCTCATGGTTATGAATGCGATAACAACCAGCCCATAGCCTGCCCAGACGAACGCCCTGAGTTTGCGAATTATGGCGAGCGCGACCCCCGCGCCTGCGCCCATTCCGAGCGCGCCCAGAACAAGCGCGTTTCCGCTCTCGTAGACCCCTGCTCTCGCAGGCACGAAGAAGAAGGCCATATTGATTATCTTCGTGACCGCTTCGATCACAAATCCTGCCTGAATAGAGGCGGGCAATCGCATGAGCGCGAGTAACACATAAACCTCGACCACGTTGATGAGGTGCGCCGACAGGTTGAGCGCGAGTATAAAATAAAACACGCCGCGCCGCCGCTCATAAAACGAGTAGACGTTCTCTTCGAGCGAGCGCGTGCGAGAGGCTATCGCCTCGAATCGCTCTCGTCGGTTTGCGGCACGACGGCCGAGCCGTTCAAGCAATGAGCTCAACACGTACCAGCGACGGCGCATCGCCAGTCCCCCGCCCGCAAGTGAAAGGATTATCACGGCGGCGACTATGTATCCTGCTGTTTTCAAACCATCGTGTACCTGCGGAAGCCAGGCGAGCGCGGGCATCCCCGCAAGCATCAGCATCAATACCGACAGATAGTAGACAAGGTTCTCTACGACTACCGAAGAGACCCCGTAGAGCAAAGGCACCTGTCGTCGCACTATCGCGGCCTTGGCCGGTTCGCTCAGGAACGGTCCCGTAGCGGTCAGATATTTGATCGCCTCGCCCGCAAGCATAACGTTTAGAATCGTCCAGAAACCAAGACGGCGATGTTCGGGTTCTATCGAAAAATACCATGAGCCTGCCCGCGCGCAATTGCGCACTGCTGACAGAGCAAGTATCACTCCCGCCCCCCACCCCATCATTCCCATATATTGGGCGAGCGTCGAGATGCCTGTCTGATAGACCAGGTAAACAAAGAGCGCAAGCCCCGCTGCGAGCGACGCGATTTGCAGCTTCTTGAAGGTAGACTTTTTCATGACAGAACAACGACCCGCGTCAAAAAAGAGAAGCCCTGAAGTTTCGGTCATTGTCCGCTGTGGCGAGCCTGATGGGAGTTCGGCCCCCCTCTGAGGGTCAATCATAGCGCAAGCCGCCCCGCGCCTACAAACCAACAGGCGTAAAACAGCAGGCAGTTGTCGGCAATGAGGTTTCAGGCCGAATCATTCCGGCGGGCCACTGTTGCGGCGAAGCTGCGAGTGAAAGCGAGTCGATTCCATCCATTTGCCAGGCAAAGATGCGTAGCCTCTATAAATCTTCCGGTTTTAATCCTGTTCGCTTCGATATTCGCGCCAGCATCTTTGGGCCTATCTCTTCATTGTCGTGGAATGCAAACACAAAATCCGGCCAACCGATACGTGAAAGTGTGCGGTGTGATCCTGAGCGGCGCTTGATGCTCCATCCTATACGAAGAAGAGCGGCCAAAACTCGCTTCGCTTTCGTTGTTCGCCATTGGCTCATGCGTCTACAAATGAAAGGCTGACCATCTCGGGCGCAGTTTCTCCGTGCTCGATTCGGTCAGCAACTACCCGCAAAGCCAACGCTTGAACGCGAGCCAGCGCTTCTTCACGAGATTGTCCGTAGACCATGACTCCTGGGAGGTCAACCACTTCAGCCATCCAACGGCCGTCATCTTCCTGTTCGATTTCAATTGTGAAATTCATGGCTCTACCCTGCTGTTCAGGAATTCGAGCAACATTATACGCCAAAGCATAAGAACCTGCCTAACTGAACATGGCAGTCGCAAAGTACCTGGGAGCGCACTTTGAGCGTGCGACGAGCGACTACGCTCGGCTTGCACAATTGCTGATTATCTTGAAAATATGCTGCGGCCTACTGCTTTGACTTGTCTCGGTGTTGATAGCAGTAACCTCCGCCCCGCACTTTTCGTCGGCAGGGGCGGCCTGATTTCGTCGGCGCGCCGCACAAGGTTTCAACAGCGGTCGTTGAGGCGGGTGGTTGCTGTTGGGGTTGCGCTTTGTTCTCGCCTGCTGTCGAGGATTGCGTATCGTTTGGATGAGGATCGACCGGAGTGCCGATGAAGTAGAAAGGCGTCGGCGGGCTGCTGTAGCGGCCCAGAACGAATGCGCCCGCCACGAGCAAGACGAAGGCCGCAATTAGCAGGCGACGAGCGCGACGAAAATCGGGCGCGCAATGAGCGCAAAACGCCCGAAAAGGCCGTAAGCTCGCGCGCTTCGCATTCAACTCCTCTCCGCAGCCGGAACAGAACCTTGCCCTTAGCATCAATCGAACCCCCATGACGTAGCGCGCACAGCCTCAGCATATCTCTGCCGCTCTGATAAATCAAACCTCGTTTCGATTACAAAAGCGACAAACCAATCTCCATCTCCTCTCTCAGGTTTGAGGACTCCGTGTCATAACCGAACGCCGTTTGCTCTGTCAGCAGTCAAGATGGTAGTATGACTCCGCTGCCCTGTTTCATTTGCAGCTTCCGATCGCACGATTTGCCGGATGTAGAGGCTTTGCGCGATACGCAGTGAGCTTGTAGCGGTTTTCAGTTGCGGGTAGAGGATGGGGATGACTTACTGGAGTGTGATGACACACCGCTCAGGCTTGATTGACAAATTAAAAGCGATGGCGAGATGGGGTAATACCACGACCTGGAACAATATCCTTCTTTGCGCTCATAAGTAATACGTCGCTTAGGCTACCATACACTCAACGGCAATCCGCTTGGTTCAACCAAAGGACTGATATTGATGACACAAGAGAAGCAACAGGGCGGCCGAGTTCTTCACGTTTTCAACAATATAATTTCACAGGGAACCAAAGACCCGGACCTTCCCCCCGAAGTGCCGTCGCGCCGGTGGATGTACTGGCAGATGACCAGAGCCGTAGCGAAGAAAGTCGTGCGCGCCCCCTTTTCACTTCACACATGGGCTGCGTTGCGCCGCCAGCTTCTGGCCAATATCCTGCCCGACAATCTCGTCTATCGCTATAAGGCGTATCAACACGGCGAGTGCAACCGCTGCGGCCTTTGCTGCAAGATACAGTTTCAATGCCCTTTCTTCGTGGACGAAGGCCCTTACAATACGCGCTGCTCCATCTACACGACTCCGCACGCGCCATCGGCGTGTTTGAAGTTCCCGCTAGACCCGATGGATTTGAAGTTGCTGCAACGCGAAATCGGCAATGCCTGCACATTCTATTACGAAGGCGCGCCGCAGAAACTCTCCATCCTCGATTTCGCAAAGCTCTACGCTCAGGGCGTGCGCCAGCAACTCGCAAAGCGAAAGTTGAAAGAAGCCGCAGACAGCGGAGATTGATTCAGCGCGCGCCTTCCCGTCTCCTAAATCATTCGTGATCGACCCTCACAAGAAGGACCGGGCAGGGCGATTTTCTGATGACGCTTTCGGCTATAGCGCCCATCATGGCGCTCCTTATCTTCTCCATCAAACCGGTCCCGTGTGTGCCCATCACGATGATGTCGGCCGCAATCTCCTCGGCATAATCGACTATGACGGCTTTAGGGTCGCCCCGGCGCGAGACCTGTTTGAGCGGGAGTCCCGCACGATCAAGCCCCGCGCACACGCTTGAGAACCTCTGCTCGATCAATTGCTCTACGGCCCGTTGCAATTCTTCGTCCGTAGAGTCGGCTCCGAGCAATCCCTCCTTGACGGCAGTCCTCAACGCGCTCTCGTCCCGGACGTGCAGCACGTGAAGAGTCGCGCCGAGTTGCCGGGCCATCGAGCAGGCTTTCTCAAATGCGCGCTGGGCGTTTTCGCTGAAATCGGTCGGCACCAGAATGTTTTCAATCTTCATGGCTTGCCTCCTCGCACGAACTCTGCTCTTACCAGTGCTCCCGCATCAAGCGAGGAAATAGTGTGAATGCCTCAAAGCCTCGGCGCTTGACAGCCACCGCTACCAGCCCTGCGGCCCATATAAAATACAGGGCTGTTATGACCTCCTTGCCGCGCTGGGCGAAAAGCTCTATATGCTCGGCCCCGACTGAAAGCAGCGCGGACAGTTGAAGCGCGAGGCTGTTATGAGGTATCGACAGGTCGAGCGGTTTTTCGAAACCTGAAAGCACGAACTGCACGACCCAAAGCATGAAAAGCACCGCCGCTTCCCACCAGGAGAATCGCATGTTCGCAAGCAGCAAAGCGCCGAGCAGCGACTGTCCTATGGTCAGCAGTATCTCTACCTGCTGGTGATAGTCGAAGACTATGGTTCCGAGATGACCGAGCGAAAGGGCGTAAGCTATCGGGAGCATGGCCACGAGCATCGTCCATTGATTTATGTTCGAGCTGACCATATTCATAAGAGCTATGGGAGCCGTGACTATTCGGCGCGCCCAGTTGAAGGCCGACACCTTTTCGGGAAACTCCGATAGAAAAGGCGCGACCCATTGAATGAATACGAATGTGGAGATTCCAAGCCCGACGGCTATCGACTTCAGGCTTTCGAGAAACGGGTGCGCCGTAAAATAGAGTATCATCCCGCCGCTCAGGAAGAGTCCGCCTATTATGCCATTGCGCGCGGCTCGCCGCTGGCGGAGTATATATCGCGGTATGCGGTCCATGTCCTCTATCTTCTCTTCCGACTGCGGGGGAATCTTGTTGAGGAAGAAGAGATAGACGAAATAGATCACGGTGAGCGCGGCCGTATCGATCCAGTTGAGCCATCCCTTGAGCCATACCGTGAAGAAGTAAGCGATTGATATTAGAAGGAAGATGATCTCGACGGCGTGCTCGTTTTCGAGCTTGATCTCTCGAAGCGCCTTCTTGTATCGCTTGCGGTGGAATATGGCCGCCGTCGCGTAGATCATGGGCCAGCCGAGACCGACGAGCAATCTGAGGCTGCCTGTGAAGTTGGCCGTCATCAAAGCGGTCGCCTGACGCACCTGCACGGGGTCCGTGCTTGTGCGCGCAACCTCTCCGGCCTGCCATGCTATAACGGCTTCGACCGCAAACTCAGGCAGCGTCTGTAACCACGCGAGTATGGCGAGCGCCAGCCCTTGCGAAACAAGAAACTGCGCCGCCTCGGCCGCCCACGCTATCAGCATCGCAGACCCCAGAATGGAAGGAAAAGTCCACACGGCAGAGGCCGCTCCCTGAGCGAGGTTGAAGAACGAAGCCACAGGCTTTGCAATCAATTTGAAGATGGGGAGTTTAAGCATTCACAGTCCGAAAAGAATCCTTTCAGGCCGGTCAAAAATTTCACGCCCCGATCAGGGCGCGGATGACGTACAAAACTGCAAATCAAAGCTTATACCATGTCGCAGATTGGCGAACAAATAGCGGGCGCAAGAGATGAAAAGGCGTTATAGTTCCTCAACATAAGGAAAAATCTTCCTTTAAAGAAAATCCCT
>JAKEHD010000074.1 GCA_022615215.1 Blastocatellia bacterium | reverse complement strand
TAGCATTGTTCTTCGCCCGAGTGCGGGCTGTCAACCTGACGGCTCACGCAGAGGAGTCGCGCCCTGCTCGGCCAGCCGCTATAATGACTCGTGAGCGCGCACGGCGCGCGCCTTTTCATGCGCGATAAAAACCGTTGGTAAATCTGACCCGGAGAGAACTTTACAATGACAAATCAAGACTGGAAAACTCTGGCTTCCGAAATCAATTCACTATTAAAGCTTCCGTTCCCGCCGCTTGCGATCTCATTTTCGAAAGAGGCTCCGCAGAATGTCGCGGCCTTCGAAGTATCTCAGCCCGAACCTACCCCCGACGGGCGGACGGGCAAAGTGCCTGCGGGCTGCGTCTTCTGGATAGAGGCCGCGACGAAGACCTTTACGACCTCGCCCGAAGATCACGGCAATTGCAGCGTGGGCAGCCTCACTCATGGCCTGAAGACCCTTGAAGAGGTCGCGGGCAATTCGGACGTGGCCGCCCTGCTCGAAACCGGATGGGTGACTATGGACGTGGTGCCGATGATCCCCGTCATAAAAGAGCGCCCGAATTTCATAACCTACGGCCCGCTCGAAGAGACCACAGTCGACCCGGATGTAGTCTTCCTGCGACTGAATGCCAAACAGGCGATGGTGCTATCGGATGCCGTGCCGGGACTCCGATTCGAAGGCAAACCGCAATGCCACATCATTCCCCTTGCGAAGGAGCACGGCGAAATATCTGTGAGCGTAGGCTGTATGTTGAGCCGCGTGCGCACGGGGATGTCGAATAACGAAATGACCTGTGCCATACCTGCACGTCGGCTCGCGGAAGTAGTCGAATCGCTCAAGACGACATCGGTTGCCGACACAGCCGTCGCAGCATACGCAAGCGACGACGCGCGCCGCTTCGGCAGGTAGAGAGGGGAGGCAAGGGAGCGGGGGAGCGGGGGTGCGGGGGTGCAAGGGTGATTCACGCTGCTTTCCTGCACCTGTTTTCTACATCATTCATGTATGCGCTCCCAGGAAAACTTTCATTTTACCCCGCGCGCAGTATAACCGGTCAAATATCCCCTCCTTGATTAGAATACGCTTTTCTTCGAGATCAGGAGATTCATAGGAGAGGGCTGTATGTCACAAAGCGGGAAGCTGGCGATTCTTGTAGGCGGAGGGCCTGCTCCGGGAATAAATTCCGTCATCTCTGCGGCGACCATCAAGGCCATAAACGAAGGTTTCGAGGTGCTCGGCATTCAGGACGGCTTCCGCTGGCTCGTGCGAGGAGATTTGTCGAAAGCGCGACCCTTGCGGATAGAAGACGTATCGCGCATACATCTGGATGGCGGCTCGGCGCTCGGCACATCGCGCGAAAACCCGACCACTTCGGAAGAAGCCATGAGCGCCGTGATCGCATCGCTCGACACGCTCAACGTCACACATCTTGTGACGATTGGGGGCGACGATACGGCGCTGTCGGCAAGCCACGTCGCAGGCCGCTCAGGCGGCCGGATACGCACTGTGCATGTGCCCAAGACCATAGATAACGATCTGCCGCTGCCGGGTCACATTCCGACCTTCGGTTTTCAAACGGCGCGGCACGTCGGCGCAGAGATGGTGCGAAACCTCATGGAAGACGCCCGTTCGACCCGCCGATGGTACATAGTCGTGGCTATGGGGCGCAAGGCGGGACACCTCGCCCTCGGCATAGGCAAAGCGGCGGGCGCGACTATGACCGTCATCGCAGAGGAGTTCCGCAGCGGCACCGTCCCTTTCGCAAATATTTGCGACGTTGTCGAAGGCGCTATAATCAAGCGCCGCGCGATGGGCCACCCTTATGGCGTCGCGGTCCTGGCCGAGGGATTGATCGAAAAACTGGACCCCGAGGAGTTGGCCGAATTACAGGACGTCGAGCGCGACGAGCACGGCCACATTCGCTTTGCGGAAGTCGACCTTGCGCGCAAAGTCAAGGTCGAGGTGCAGGGGCGATTGAGCGAGCGCGACCTCCGCGTGACGGTCGTCGCCAAGAACATCGGCTACGAGTTGCGATGCACTGCGCCTATCGCCTTCGATGCGACCTATTGCCGAGACCTCGGCCACGCCGCGATCAGGTTTCTGCTCGACGGCGGAAGCGAAGCCATGGTAAGCCTTCAGGGCGGATGCCTCGTGCCAATTCCATTTGCGGAACTGCGCGAACTCGATACGGGCCGGACGCGCGTGCGCCTGGTCCGAATAGAGAGCGAAAGTTATCGCGTGGCGCGCGAGTACATGCTCAGGCTCGAACGCGAAGACTTCGAGTATTCGGCATGGGTGGAAAAGCTTGCGCAGGCGGCCAATCTCTCGGTCGGCGAATTTCGCAATCGTTTCGAGTATTTGAGCGCCTTTACTCCACAGGCAGTTTGAAAGGCAAAAGTAAAGAGGCAAAAGGCAAAAACGACCCTCCCCACTTTTTACTTTTTACTTTTTACTTTTGCCTTCTGCTACAGATAACGGTTATGGCCATTAAACGAATAGGCATTCTCGTAGGCGGCGGGCCTGCTCCGGGCACGAACGGCGTGATAGCTGCGGCGGCTATAGGGGCGATCAAGGCCGGTTGCACCCCCATAGGTTTTCACGATGGTTTCGAGTGGCTCGCCGAGCGGTACACAGACGAGCAGCACGAACTTACCGTCGAAGAAGTCTCGCGCATACACCTGGACGGCGGCGCAAGCCTCGGCGCTTCGCGCACGGATATTACCTCCGACCCGCAGAGCCTTGAGAACGCTATCGCCGCGCTCAGGAAGCTCGACATAGAGGCGATGGTGACAGTGGGCGGCGATGACCTCGTTCGCAGCACTGTCGCAATCGAGCGCGAGACAGGCGGCGCTATCAAGGCTGTGCAGGTTCCCAAGAGCATAGATAACGACTTATGGTTGCCGCTGCCCGTGACGACGCTCGGTTACGAAACGGCGCGGCACGTGGGCGTCGAGATGGTCAAGAACCTTATGGAGGACGCGCGCACGACCGGGCGCTGGTATCTGGGCGTGACGATGGGGCGTCCGACGGGGCACCTCACGCTCGGAATCGGCAAAGCCGTGAGCGCTACCTGCACCATCATCCCCGAAGAGTTCGGGCGTGAGATCATCTCTCTCTCCGATATCTGCGACATAGTCGAGGGCGCGATCATCAAGCGGCGGGCGATGGGTCGCTCACACGGCGTCGTTCTGATGGCCGAAGCGCTGGTCGAGCATTTCAACCCTGCTGAGGTGGCCGAGCTTCAAGACGTAGACCGCGACGCGCAGGGCAACATACGAGTCACGGAAATCGATCTCGGCCGCAAGGTTAAGAACGAAGTCCAACTCCGGCTTGAGCGGCGCGGGATCAAGGTCACTATAGTCGATAAGACTATAGGCTACGAGTTGCGCTGCGCGCCGCCCATTCCTTACGACGCCGAATACGCGCGCGACCTCGGCTATGCGGCGATCAATTATCTGGTCAAAGGGGGTGGGGGCGCGATGATAACCATTCAGGACGGCGAATTCCATGCTATCCCTTTCAGCGAAGTGGCAGACCCCCTGACAGGGCGCGGACGATTGCGCCCTGTGGATGTGGATACCGAAAGCTATCAGGTTGCGCGCGATTACATGGTGAGGCTCGGCGCGAAGGACTTCGCCGACGAAACGTGGGTCGCGCGCCTTGCTGAGGCTGCGGGACTCAGCACATCGGAGTTCGTGAGCCGCTTCGAGAAGTTCGCATAAAGATTTCTTTCTCCCACTGACAAACCACCGATAAATCGCCTTCCGGGTCTTTTTGCCGATGCAGATAAAGCCGACCTGTAGACTTGTGGCATCACGCTTGCAAAAACAAAGCAGCCGGGTGGGAAGCGGCAAGCTCACTCACTGTAATTGCACGCGGATAAGGCTGTCCGTTGCTATTTGCGGGATCAGGATTTAATCATACTATTGACATTCGTGATCAAATCGTTGTACAAACTTGACACACTTCAAGAACGCCCCACGCCTCACGTTTCGTTGCGGGAAGACTCGAATGAATATATTTATTGGCGGACGCGAAGGGAAAATACCTGTTTCGAATCGATTAATCTGAGGCCTAGTAAAGCGATGCAATAGACCGTTTGCAGCGGTCACTCTCGATTGCTCGCCATGAGGCAGTGAGTGCAGTAGAACCGTAAACCTGTGACGATGAATCTCTCAAAGGAGGTAGAAGATGAAAAAGCGAATTCTGTTAGCATCCATCATGGTCCTGATGGT
>JAKEHD010000509.1 GCA_022615215.1 Blastocatellia bacterium | reverse complement strand
TCTGCGCGTAGCGCTTAGTTCAACTTCCGTTGGAGGGATTACAGCCGATTTTTGGGAACCGCACCGCTCTCTAAAGATTACTGCTCTTGAAGACAAAGGTGTGTTACGATTTCGGATAGAACAGGAGGGCTTATGATCGAATCCGTCGAGTTTCATAACTTCAAAGCACTGCGCGACACCGTACTCCCGCTGAGTCGCTTCACTTTGATAGTAGGTCCGAATGGCAGCGGCAAGAGCACGGCTTTGCAAGCACTTCAAGCAGTAGGAAATCCGAGACAAGTTGAATATCATAGAACCATCTCTGCTGAAATCCAGGCATCAGATGAACCTATTAAAGTTGTTGTGAATTGGGGATCACCTTATGCAGGAACTGAGACCTCTACAACATGGTTCTCGAAGGGGCGCACCGATGACCTTGAATATAACAACCTTCCTGCGAATTCTACGGAAAGAAATAATTATCTTTTTAACATAGATCATACTCTCAGAGGCGTTCGCATTTACTCGCTCGACGCGCAGGCCATCGCCCATCCAACTCAACTACGGCCAAATATGACTCTGGCCTCTAATGGTGCCAACTTGGCTGGAGTTCTCGACCGATTGCGGGACAATGAGCCGGAAAGATTTGAAGCCCTGAATAAAGAGTTGGGCCGTTGGTTGCCTGAATTCGACCGCATCTTGTTTGATACCCCAAGCAATTGTCTCAGAGCCATCTTATTGCGAACGCGCGAGGGGCATCACAAAATACCGGCAGCGGATCTTTCGCAAGGAATACTTCTGGCTCTGGCCATGCTCACGCTGGCTTATATCCCCGACCCTCCGCCGATCATTTGTCTGGAAGAGCCTGACCGGGGCATCCATCCCCGGCTTCTTCGTGACGTTCAAGATGTTCTATATCGATTGAGCTATCCGGAAAGTTGCGGCGAGAAGCGCGACCCGGTTCAGGTGATTGCGACGACTCACTCGCCCTACTTGCTCGATTTGTACAAAGATCATCCCGAAGAGATCGTCATCGCTAATAAAATCGGACAGGAAGTGCGCTTCGAGCGATTGTCTGACCACAGCCATCTCGACGAGATTTTACGAGACGCGCAGCTAGGCGAGATATGGTACAGCGGAATACTTGGAGGCGTTCCGCATAATACATGAAGGTCGCCATACTCAGCGAATCACCCGCCGACGAGGCCGCAATCCGCATCCTTGTTGACGGCATTCTCGGAAGGCAAACCGAGCTAATAAATCTGCCGATGTTGCGGACGCGCAATTGGGTATCTGTTTTTCAAATCCTCCCGGCTGTTCTATATCATCTACACTATGAGACGGATGCCGAGGCGTTGGTCGTGGTTGTGGATTCGGACAATACCGCCGTTCATACACCCTCACACGATCAGCCCGATGGGGCAGAAGAAGAATGCCGTTTGTGTCGCCTGCGCGGGAAAGTTTTTCAATTTCAGAAACGGTTCACACCTGCTGCCGGACGCGCGCAGATCAAGACCGCCATAGGTCTTGCCGTTCCAGCAATCGAGGCATGGTTTCGCTGTGGCGTTGATCCGCAAATTACCGAAGCGGCTTTGATCCAAAAAATGGGAGCCCCCATCCGCGAAGTCAAAAACCGCTTGAAGCTTGATGTTTATGGCATCAAGCGAGCATCGCTGGAACTGAAAACAAGGCGCGGAACCGAAGAAGCCGAGCGATTGGCGCAGAACATAGATGAACTCGAAAGCCTGTTCCCGAACGGCTTCGGTTCTCTCGCACGCGACGTGCGAAAGTGGTAGACGCATTTCAAAATCGCCCCGCCCCTCGAAACTGCCCGCTCTTCAATTTCCAGAAAACCGGGGACCGACAACGGGGATTTCCGCGCGGCGCATGAGCAGTATGGTCGCGCTCGCGACGAACACGACGAGCGCCAGTATGAACAGGGTTCCGCCGTCGTCTTTCACCACTATGCCCAGCTTCGTGAGGTGAAAGAAGATCGCCCCGCTGATGGTCCCTATTGCAAGTATCGCCCCGACCGCTACGGTCCTCGGCAACAGCAGCAAGACGGCGGCGATGAGTTCCACTATGCCTGAGCCTATGCGGCCCCACGGCTCCATCTCCACAGTCTCGAATATGTATATCGACTCTTCGGCCCCCGTGAACTTGAAAAACAGCGTCTGCAAAAGTATCAGCGCAACGATCACTTGCAGCACCCAGCTAACTATGTTCTGTGTTTTTGTCAGGCTCATAATATCTCCTCTCAATCCGGCTCTCACATGTCGTTTATATCTGATCGCGCCAAAAATATTCCCGGTCGAAGCTATCGGGCGGCAAAAACATGACGGCCGCAGAGCGAACCGGGAACCGCGCCACGTAAAATAGTGCGCCCTCCATCGGCTGTCAAGCAGAAGCGCGCGCGGTATATTTCAAACAGCCCCGACGCACAGGCCGGATGGCTCGACTCCCGGCATCGGATGCAATAAGATAAAACATCGATGACGAGCAAGAGCATAAGTTGAAACTCGCGCTACGACTTTCAAATAAAGCGACAGGGAGTTCGAACTGTGACGATACCCGATTTTCAAGACGTGCTCGCGGCAAGACGAAGGATTCATCAGTTCAGGACCGCATGAAAGCAAGTGCTTATGCCTGACTTCGTTCTCATAAACAATTTGGACGCGCGCCTCGCCGATGAGCTTTCTGCGGCATTGACGAGCGCGCGAGCGTTGGACGTTGCAGCGGCCTACTTTTCCATAAACGGCTACGAACACATCATAAAAGGCGTGGAAGCATTGCTCGACCGGGGCGGCGCGGTGCGATTCCTGCTCGGTGTGCATCCATCTCCCGGCGCACGGGCATTGCTCTCGGTTCTCAGACAAACGCAGGGTCGATACGGACCCGACAAAGTCGCCGTTCGTTTTATACCGCCGAAAGATGATCGCGATTTCCACGCCAAGGTCTACATAGTCAAGCAAGGCGAGCGGTCGACTCTCATCGTCGGCTCAAGCAACCTCAGCCAGCAAGGACTCGTCAACAATCTCGAACTCAACTATCGTGAGATCGTCTCCACAGGTTCGGACAAATTTCGTTCGGTATGCGAATGGTTCGACCATCTCTTCAACCAAGAGGCGACCGAGTTCCGATGGGAAACCATAGAAGAGTTGTTTACCCTGCCGCCCTCGGAATCAAAGTGGCAACCGCCTCCGGGCGCTGCGACCCCGCTTCTTTACACACATCACTTCATCGCCTTGCAACTCAAACATTTGAGAGTGCCGCTCGGCGGACGTATCACGCCGTTCTTTTATCAAATCGATGATGTGAAAAACATAGTGGACGAATTCGAAGAACGGCTGGGCGGGCGGCGCGGAAAGATGGTCGCCCATGAAGTCGGTCTCGGCAAAACCATCGTTGCGGGCCTCGTCATCAAGGAATTGCTCCGGCGCGGACGCATTGACCGGGTGCTGATACTCAGCCCGGCTTCCGTGACCGAGCAGTGGCAGCAAGAGTTGCTGGACAAGATTGATGAAGAGTTCGTCATAATCAACCCGGAGCGGTCGAGGGTTTCCGGCAACAAGGTATGGGAAGAGACGCCGCGCGCTATCTGCTCGGTCGATTTTCTCAAAAGCCACATGCTGGAAAAGAATCCCGACAAGCGCCGCCGCCGCTACACTCCTTATGTTCTCAAGCCCGGCTGGCCCGAAGACCTCAAGTATGACTTCATAGTATTCGACGAATCGCACTATGCAAAATCAAACACTGGCATGCGTTACAAGGCGGCCTGGCAACTCGTAGACCAACTGCGAGAGCGCGATGGCTTCATCCTTCTCCTGACGGCCACACCTGTGATGAACCGCGAAGAAGAGCTCTATTATCAACTCGCGCTGACCTATCCCGACCTGCTCACACGGCCCGACGGCACGCGAGAGACGCCCAAGAAATCCGACCTCGATGCGCTCGCGAGTCAGTGGGTGACGCTTCGCAGAGAGACCATACGCCGCAAGCTGCGACGGGATTCCGATATCAACCCCCTGTTCGCCGAACGCAAATCTCCCGAAGATGTCACCTTCGAGATGACGCCCGCCGAATCCGAACTCTATGCCGAGTTCGCCCGTTATATCAGCGATGAATCGGAATACTATAAGTTGATCTCCGTCCGCGCACAGGCGCTCGGGTCGCCCTTTCTGCGCATAGTTCCTTTCATAAAAACCACATATCTGCGCGAGTTCTGCTCATCGTCGGACGCCATCTATAACGCCCTCGTCGGGCAGGACGCGGAAGAAGACGGCTCCTGGCGACTGGAAACAGAGTGGAACGACAAGCGCGATTTGAATGGCAACCCCGGCGGCCAAGACCAGGACGCGCGCCGCATGGGATTGAAAGGCAAAATTCTCAGAGCCTTGCGCGACGGCTATCTTCAATTCGGCAAAGCGGACGCCGAAGACCTGGAACGCATACAAGCCGTCCAACCTGAACTCTTCGAACAGATAGAAGAAGTCGACGAAGAGACTTTCCGTATAAACCTCAGCGAAGAGCAGAAGAACGGGCTTTTGGATGAAGCGCGCCGCATCAACGGCTTCGCCCGGCGCATAAAGGAGTGCGCGCCGCTGGCCAAAGAGAAAGAGTTCGCGCGCAAGGTCCGCGACATCCTCGCCCACAGCACTCAACGAAACCGTCGCAAAGCGGTCATCTTCGTCGCCTATCTGCCTACGGGCAAGAAACTTGAAAGCATGATGCGAGAAGCCGGTATACACACGGCTTTTTATCAGGGCGGATTGAACGAACATCAGCGCAAGCGGTTGATCGACCGACTCTGGGGACGGGTCGAAGACAAGCATCGCAGCGACCCCGACCGGGGCGAGATAGATATATTGCTTGCAACCGACGCGGGCGGCGTGGGGCTTAATCTTCAAGCGGCCAACCACGTAATCAACTACGATCTCTCATGGAACCCCATGGTGGTCGAACAGCGTGTGGGCCGCGTGCATCGCCTCGGCCAGCGCAAGAAGCATGTCTTCGTGGAGAACTTCTTCACCAAGACATACGGCGAGACGGGCGACCGCGTGCTCTCCATAGAAGAGAACCTGCACGCCGCATTGACCGACAAGATCGCTTTGATTCAAGGTCTCGGCATAGACCTCTCCGATGAAGTCATCGGCGACGAACTGTTGTCGGATTCCGAGCTGGCAGAGGCCGAGTTCCGTTTTCGCACGCGCACCATCAGCGAAGAGCGGTACAGGCAAATCG
Organism: Blastocatellia bacterium; assembly: GCA_022615215.1. Lineage (GTDB taxonomy): Bacteria > Acidobacteriota > Blastocatellia > UBA7656 > UBA7656 > JAKEHD01. Next base: position 365 of record JAKEHD010000509.1, on the reverse strand, counting down.
TAGAGCGCGTAGTGAAGCGCAAAGCCGAAGAACTCAAACAATTGTCGGACCTGAAATCGCTCGTCTCCGTCACCGACGAAGCCGAGCGCGCCCGCGCCGTTCAGCAATCGCACATCTTCGATTGCTACAGCGCCGGTATGTTCGACCTGTTGAAAGAGCGATACGCCGACCGTGTGACCAGGCATCAGGACGGCTCGGCCACCGTCCGCGCGTCCGCCGAATTGCCGCTCGATGACCTGCTTGCGGACACGCAGAGCAGACGGCTGACCCTGGACCGTGATGAAGCAGAGCGCAGCGGCGCGGCGGTGGAATTCTTCGGCGTTCGCCATCCCTGGATGCGTGCGCTCGCGCAAAAATTACTCGAT
>JAKEHD010000508.1 GCA_022615215.1 Blastocatellia bacterium | reverse complement strand
CTCCACACTCACAAAGACCTTTATCTCGGCGACGGCCACGCGCACGAAGAAGGGGCCGCTATGGCATGGAAGACCTCCATCATAGTTCTCGTGGTAGCCACAGGGTTTATAGCCTGGATGAGCGAACTGCTCGTGCATGCGGTCGAACCGGCCTCGAAATCTCTCGGGATGACTGAGATATTCGTAGGCGTCATAGTGGTCGCCGTCATAGGCAACGCCGCCGAGCACAGCACGGCCATCCTCGTCGCTATGAAAAACAAGATGGACCTGGCCTTTCACATCGCGGCGGGGTCAAGCATGCAGGTGGCGCTGTTTGTAGCGCCCGCGCTCGTCTTTTTGAGCTATGCGATAGGACGGCCGATGGACCTGCTCTTTACGACTTTCGAGGTGCTGACCGTAGGGCTTGCGGTCGCCGTAGTCAGCCTTGTGGCTCTCGACGGAGAGTCCAACTGGATGGAAGGCGTGTTGTTGCTTGCGGTCTATCTGATCTTCGGCCTGGCCTTCTACTTTTTACCGGCTGGACTGCCGGCAAGATAAGCCATGAACCTGCAAATAGCCATCGTGCTGGGACTGTTAGTGGCAGCCATCGTGCTCTTTGCGATGGAAAAAATCTCCGTCGACATAATCACATTGCTGCTGCTGCTCGGACTTGTGGTGACGCGCATATTGACTCCCGAAGAAGCCTTCGCAGGTTTCAGCACGGACATAATAATCATCCTCGGATCGATATTCGTCATAAGCGGGGCGCTCAGGCAAAGCGGCACTATGGACGCTGTGGGCGCGCGCCTGCACAAAATAGCGAGAGGCAGCAACAATCGCCTCCTGTTCGCGGTGATGGTGCTCGTCGGCAGCATCTCTTCGTTTATGAACAACACGACCGCTACGGCCGTCTTCCTTCCGCCCGTGATGGGCGTGGCCAAACAGTCGCAGATCAGCGCCTCGAAACTGCTCATGCCGATGGCCTTCGCTTCTATCATGGGCGGCACCTGCACCCTGATAGGAACCTCGACCAACGTAGCCGTCAGCGGTTACATCGCAAAAGCCGGGATGGAGCCGCTCGGCCTTTTCGAAGTCACTCCCGTCGGTCTCGTGATAGTAATCGTGGGCATCGCCTACATGATGACTATAGGCAAGCGACTTCTGCCCGATTACAGAGACGAAAGCCTCGCCGGCGAATACGCCATCCGCGAATACCTTTCCGAGATAGTGGTGACGGAGGATTCCGATCTCGTGGGACAGGTAATCTTCGAATCGGACCTGTCGAAGATGGACTTTCGAATTCTCGAAGTGGTAAGGGGCGAAAGAAAATTTCTTCCCACGAGCCGCACTCGCATCGAAGCGGGCGACATACTGCTCGTGGAAGGCAAAGTAGACGACCTGATAAAGGTCAAAGAGACGGCAGGCATAAAGATCAAAGCCGATTTGAAACTCAGCGATAGAGACCTGCAAGGCGATAATATCAAGATCGTCGAGGTGCTCGTCACTCCGCAATCGGATTTGATAAATCACACGTTGAAGGAGATCGATTTCCGCGCGCGTTACGGAGCGACGGCGCTCGCGATCAACCGTCACGGCCAATCGCTTTGCGAAAAGATCGGCCGTATCAGATTGCACCTCGGAGACCTGCTGCTGGTCCAGGGACCGGCAGACCGCCTCGACGCTCTCAGGCGCATTCCCGATCTATGGATACTCGAAGAGTTGAACCCCCTGATGTATCGAAAGAGAAAAGGGCTGTACACGGTAGCCTTTTTCGCGGTGGCCATCGCCATCGGCGCTTTCGGCTGGCTCCCGCTATCGATAGCATTTCTAGGCGCGGCGGTGCTGACTATCTTGACCCGCTGCATCAGCATCGAGGAGGCTTACGGGTTTATAGATTGGCGTCTGATCATATTGATCGGCGGAATGACGGCTTTCGGAACGGCTATGAGCAAAACCGGGGCGGCCGCATTTCTCGCAAACTGGATAGTCCACCTGTTGAAACCTTACGGAGAGCTTGTAATTCTGGCGGGCTTCTTTTTGATTACCATGATTTTGACGCAACCCATGTCGAATGCGGCGGCGGCGCTCGTCGTGCTTCCGGTAGCCATAGAGACGGCGCAGGGGCTTGGAGCCAGCGGGCGGACCTTTGCGATAGCCATAATGCTTGCGGCATCGGTCTCTTTCATAACCCCTTTCGAGCCGTCCTGCATACTCGTCTACAGTCCGGGCAAGTACAAATTCCGGGACTTCGTAAAAATAGGGCTTCTGCTCACACTCATATTGATGCTCATCATCCTGTTCATGGTGCCGATGCTGTGGCCTCTCTATCCCGCGCCCTGAGTCGGGGTCAGCGTATAAGTCGAAAGTCGAAGGTCCGGGACTTTGGACTTTGGACTTCAGACTTTGGACCCCTGTCTCAGAAGTATCTCATTACGACTTGTGCTATTTGAACCTTGTATATGAGCGAGGAAGCCGGGAAGAGGGCGTTTAGAGTACCGGCTTCAGCCGGAATGGCCCGGCGACGAGTTGCTTCCGCCTGAAGGCGGTACTCTAAACACCGTTTCACTCTATGACGAGGATGCTTCCAGATCAACTAGCACAAATCGTCTCATTATTCCCTCACAACTCTGAAACGATAATGATTGACGCTCTGGGCTTCACCATTTCCCTCGCGCCCGGTTATCTCCAGAACGTAATCCTGATCGATGAAAAGGTGAGCAGGGACTCTCAGCGTGATCTTATCTTCCGGCATAAGAGATTCGGCTCCGGGCAGATTTTCAGTCCATATCCTTTCGCCTGCGACAACGCTGATGAGGGCGCGGCAATCTCTATAGCGGGCGTCAGGTCGCGCGATGACCAGATGGACCCAGTCGACATCTTGCGCAATCATGAGATTGCTGTCTTCACCGGAGACCTTATCGCGGCCTCCGATTGCCGGTGTGGGCGCGAATGTAATTATGCGAGGCTGCGCTCCCTTTCTATCAGGAGCTTCGTTTGTGTTTTTGTCAGCCAGCGCCTCTTCTTGTGAAGCGGGTTTCTGCATTTGCAGGACGGCTCTCGCGATCAAATATCCGGCCAGTGCGAGCAGGATCAGCGCCATCGCCAAAATCAGCGCGCGATTCCGGCCCTTCATAAGGGATAAGAGAGACTGCCGGGAGCTATGCCTTACGGCCGACTCGACAGGAGGACTGCCCGCAAGGACTTCAGTCATAGCTCTTGCCAGTTGGAGTTTCCGGCGGTGGATTGGGTATGAGAGGAAGTAATCTTCGAACTGTCTGCGCTCCTTATCGCTCAGGTCGCCGTGAATATAGCTGTCTACAAGTTCGTCCCTTGCGCTTTCGAGTTCCTCAAGAGAGTCATCGTCGGCAAAACAACCTTCTTCGAATCGCAGCCGCTCGCCCTCACCCATGTCTCCGAGCAGGTATCGCGCTATCTGCTTTTCGGTGTCTTCGTCATACCTCATATAACCGCCCTGATTGAAATCCATGCTGTAGCGTAAGACAATTTATATGGACCTCTTTCACCTTATCAAAAAGCCTCTGCCCGTATAGGACGAAATCGCAAAAACGTTTCACCCTTTTTGCTGAATCAGACCACACGAGATATGATACAACACGTGTCAGTAGCCCGACCGTAAGGGAGGGCTGGACAGGCAATCCCCAAGCCCTCCCTTCTCACTTAGTTCGATTCAGGCATTCATCGACACATTCCTCCAGATGCTTCTTGATGCGATGAGCGCGCAGTCTCAGCGCGTTCATCGAAATGCCGCGCCGCTCGGCCATACGTTTTCTCATGGCCTTCTGCGACTCCGCTGAATTCCTCAGTCCCGTTTCTCCCGCGTAATACTCGCGTATAAAGTCCGCATCATCTTCTGCAAGCCCCGTCAGGCACTGCTCAAGGCAATCGTGCAGGGCTTCCGAATCATTGAATTCCTCTTTGCGCCTCTGCGCATCTACGGGGTCGAACGAAATCTCCAGATCAGTTGAGAGTCTTTCATCTGAAAGAGACTCCTGCGCAGGTTCTCTCAGGTATTTATGAAAGATATACTGCGCGCGGGGCAAAATGAAAATTTTTCCAGAGAGGAACGCTTATGTGGAGTGCGCCGCCCTTTTTCTTTCT
>JAKEHD010000507.1 GCA_022615215.1 Blastocatellia bacterium | reverse complement strand
TGAGGAGACGCCGATTTTTGAGGAAATCAGCGATTGCGCAAGCCTTGCACGCTGGAAGCGTGCGCTCCCAGGTATTTTGCAACTGCCCTGGACGCGCTTCCTCATCCGGCGCGCACCGTGTTGTCGAACGTTTGAAATATAGAATCAGGCTTCGAGGGCGCGACCTGAAGTCTGAGGTTTGGAAGTCAGTATGCCAAAGTTTTTTTCAGGGCGATCCATATATGCATCGGGTTCAGGAGCCGTGGCAGAGCTTGATGAAACAGAATCGTTTTCCAGGGGATACCTTCTCGGCGTCGACGGCGGAGGGACGAAGACTCATGCGGTCATAACGGACGCCGAATCCTGCGTCGTTGGAGAGGGTGTCAGCGGCGCGTCGAACCCTATTCGCGTCAGCCTCGATGTGGCCATCTCTCATATAGAATCGGCGATAAGGGATGCGTGCGCTCAAGCCGGAATCAAGCCGGGCGAAATCTCATCGGCTTGCATCGCCCTCGCAGGAATCAATCATCCGACTCACTATCACGCGATGGACGAAGCTCTTCGCCGCGCGCTCGATACCGCTCGCCTCTATCTGGTAGCAGATGCTCATGCAGCGCTCGCGGGGGCGCTTGACGGGCGACCGGGCATTATCGTAATTGCGGGCACAGGCTCGATAGCCATGGGGATGAACCCTGCGGGCGTCATAGAGCGTTCGGGCGGCTGGGGACCTACGCTCGGCGACGAAGGGTCGGGCTACGACATCGCCCGGCGCGCGCTCAGGGCCGTGGCCGCATCCTTCGACGGGCGCGAGCGGCAAACCGTTCTGACTCAGCGGATATGCGACAGGCTCGGCATAGCGTCAGCCGCAGACCTGCCCGGTGTGATTTACAGAAGCGACAGGGAATCGGTCGAAATAGCCGGCCTTGCCAGGCTTGTAACCGAAGCCGCGGATGAAGGCGACCGGGTGGCCCGCGATATACTGGCCGAGGCGGGGTGCGAACTCGCCGAACTTGCGGTCTCGGTGATAGAGAAGCTGGAATTGCAGTCCGAGCCTTTTCGCGTCGCCTGCGTCGGGAGCGTATTCAACTCAGGCGAGCACATTCTGAAGCCTTTGCGCGAATCGGTATCGCGCATTGCGCCCGGAGCGGAGATCGGCTCTCCGATTCATCCTCCGGCCATTGGCGCTGTTAAACTGGCAATTCAATTCGGGCAGGAATCGTCGGGGTGAAAAGTATTATGCTCGATTTGTAACCGAACCGCTCTCAGTACGGCTTTCATCCTGCTCATCCCTGCCGAAATCATCGGCCAATGCAACTTCGCGAACTCGATTTAATCATCATCATCGCCTATCTGGCGGGCGTGACGCTGTTCGGCTGGTACGCAGGCCGCAAGCAGAAGAGCATACGCGATTATTTCGTGGGCAGCCGCGATGTGCCCTGGTGGGCCATTACCCTCTCGATCGTCGCGACCGAAACCAGCACCGCCACATTCATAAGCATTCCGGGCATCGCCTTCACAGGCGATATGACCTTTCTGCAACTCGTCTTCGGCTATCTGATAGGACGAGTGGTCATAGTGCTGCTCTTCATTCCGCTCTACTTTCGCGGCGACATGTTTACCGTCTATCAGATTCTTGATCGAAGATTCGGCCCTCACGCGAAGCGTTCTGCGGCGATGCTGTTTTTGATAACGCGAAGCCTCGCAGACGGTCTCCGCCTGCTGCTCGCGGCAATCGTGCTCAGAGAACTGACAGGCTGGAGCTTCGCCGTCTCGATTTTCATCATAGGCGCGGCGACCATCGTCTATACATATCTCGGCGGGATGAAAGCCGTGATATGGACCGACGTATCGCAGATGATCATATACCTTATAGGCGCGCTGGTTGCCGGTTACATATTGATCGAGCGACTTCCCGGCGGATGGTCGCAGTATGTCGCCACAGCGGAGGCGGCGGGCAAATTCCGTATATTCGATTTCATATTCGACATCTCGAAAACCTATACATTCTGGGCGGGGGTTATAGGCGGGGCTTTTTTGACTACTGCCACGCACGGGACGGACCAGTTGATGGTTCAGCGTTATCTGTGCGCAAAGTCACCCCGTCAGGCCGCGCTCGCGCTGCTCGCGAGCGGCGTCATAGTGTTTGCGCAGTTCGTGCTTTTCCTGATGATAGGAGCGGGGCTTTACGCCTTTTATAATGACTTCCCGCCCGCAACCCCTTTCGTCCGAGCCGACCGCGTCTTTCCCGCGTTCATAGTAAACGAACTGCCGGTCGGAGTGGTGGGCCTTGTGATAGCGGCGATATTCGCGGCGGCGATGTCTACGCTATCGTCTTCGCTCAACTCGTCTGCGACGACTTCGCTCACGGACTTTTACCGCCCGCTCGCAAAGCCCGAAGCAAGCGATGAACATTATCTCAAGGTGTCGCGATGGATGACCGCCGGGTGGGGGCTTGTGCAGATGATCGTGGCAATCGGAGGGACGCGATTCAACGAGAGCATAGTGAATCAGGTGCTCGGCATCGCCTCGTTCACGAACGGGCCGATTCTCGGAATATTTCTTCTGGGCGCGCTCACGCGCCGCGTGTTCGAAAAAGGCGCGCTCACAGGGCTTGTTGCAGGAATTTTATTCATGGTCTTCGTGCAGTTCGGGATGCCCGTCACGTTCGGAATAACAGTGGCCTGGCCGTGGTTCGTGCTTATCGGCTCGGCTATTACGTTCACGGTCGGATACGGAGCGAGCGCTCTGTTCGAGCGCGGCGCGGTTGCCGCCATACAGGAGGCTGATTGATTGACAACCTCTGACGCACGATATGAGGAGCCTCATGGAAGCGGCGCTTTATCCCGGAATAGAGTAACGGTTGAAAAAGATTAGTCAGAACTTTGAGAAGCCGGGCGCGCAACAGAAGAAAGAAATCTTTATCTTCGGGTTGCGCGGAAACAACCATTTTGATTTTCTCAGTCCGCCTTTGAAAATGCGCGGGCGTAATAAAGCGGTCATGCGTGAACTCAAAGGCGGTCGGGAATAATCATTCCATCACTTTAAATTGGGAGGAGCCAGAAATGTCACACACACGCAAGCCATTCGCTCTGCTGGCGACATTGCTGTTTCTTGTCTGTGGCGTGAGCGCAGTAGAGCAGGAAACGACCGCGACGATTACCGGAAGGGTCACGGATCAGGCCGGCGCGGTCATTTCCAACGCAGAGGTCACGCTTACAAACATACGGACGAGAACGGCACGCACCGCAAAGACGAGCGACGATGGTTACTACACGCTCACACTGATACAGCCCGGCGTCTATGACCTGACGGTCAGGGCGCAGCAGGGCTTCAAGGAGTATCAGAGTAAAGGCATCGAGTTGTTCGTCAACGACCGCAAAACGCTCAACGTCTCGCTCGAAGCGGGCGCGGTCGATGAGGTGATGACGGTAACCGGCGATGCGCCGATCATTCAGACATCGCCGACCATCGGCGACGTGATCGAGAATCGCCGGGTGGTCGAACTGCCGCTCAATAACCGCAACTTCATGCAGCTTGTCACCCTCGTGCCGGGAGTCAGCAGTTCGGGAACTTCAGAAGTCGGTATAGGGCTTACCAACATCGTCAATCTTTCGATCAACGGCACGCGCCGCAACTCTATAAACTGGCTGGTTGACGGCGTGTCCAACACTGATGTCGGCTCGAACATAACGCTGCTTTCGGTCCCGACGGTCGATTCCATACAGGAATTCCGGGTCATCACCTCGCTGCCGACGGCGGAATTCGGGCGCGCGGCGGGCGGCGTTGTAAATCTCGTCACCCGCAGCGGAACGCGCGATCTGCACGGCGGCGTCTACGAGTTTTTGCGCAATGACAAACTCAACGCCAACTCATTCTTCAACAACGCGGCGGGCCGTTTCGGAGACCGTAACGAATTGCCCGCCGGCGATCCGCGAATCGGCAATGAGAGATCGCCGCGCTCGACGCTGAGATACAACAACTTCGGATGGAACCTCGGCGGGCCGGTCTACATACCCGGCGTTTACCAGCAGCGCGACAAGAGCTTCTTCTTCTTCTCGCAGGAATGGCGTCGAATCATCCGCGCGCCTTCGGAAGCGATCATCCGCGTTCCCTCCTTGAGAGAGCGCGCGGGCGATTTCTCGGAATCGGGACAGTTGATAATCATCGATCCTGTAACCGGCCAGCAGTTCCCCGGAAATCGCATCCCTGCGAACCGCATAGATCCGAGTTCGGCTTCGATACTCGCTTTGTTCCCGGAGCCGAACGTGGCCTCGCTCACAGCGGGACGCAGCCCCGATCGCTTTTCGGTCACGAATCCGAATATTCAAAATACGCGCCAGGAGACCGTTCGCGCAGATCATCACTTCAGCGAGAACCATCACCTGACGGGAAGGTACACTCACGATCTGAGCCAGACCCGCGAGCAGGGGGGCCTGTTCTTCGGCGTGTCCGTGCCGAACATCGCAACGACCGACACGAGCGTCCCCGGTCACGTGCTCGCGACCACTTTGACGAGCACCTTCGGCCCTGACATCGTCAACGAAGTTTCATTCAACTTTTCGGGCAATCGAATAACGACCGACCTGCTTGGCCAGTGGACGAGAGATAATGTTTCGATTGCCAACAACGAATTATTCCCTGAAAACAATGCCGGTCGCCCGCCCACGATCAATACAGGGCTTGGAGTTCTGGGCGCGGGCCAGGGATTCGTCATCGAGTACAACAACTTCAATCCCAAGTGGAACCTCACCTGGATAAAGGGCGCTCACACGTTGAAGTTCGGCGCGGACATAAGCTGGGAGCAGAAGAACGAGAACGCTTCAAACGAGACTCAGGGACGATTCACCTTCTCGGGGCTTCAGACCCGAAGCGGAGCAGGGACCGGCATCGCCTTTGCCGACTTTCTGCTCGGTCGCGCATCGAGCTACAGCGAGTCCGAAATTGATATTACGAATCACCTGAGATTCGGGCGCACGGAGTTCTACGCCCAGGACACCTGGAAAGCGAGGCCGAATCTTCAGGTCGATTACGGGGTGCGCTACTACCTGTTCCGCATGCCGAAAGACACTGAAAACGTGTTGACGGCCTTCTTCCCCGAACTCTTCAACCCCGCAAACGCGCTACAGTGCGCCAACACGCGATGTTCGATATTCAATCCCACGAGCGGCGACCTGCTGAACGGCATCGTCGTAGCAGGCCGGAGTTCGCCTTTCGATCGCCGCGTCCAGGAGCTCGATAAAAATGATTTCGGGCCGCGTTTCGGATTCGCGTGGGATCCGTGGAACGACAGCAAGATGGTCGTCCGGGGCGGCTATGGCATATATTACGATCAGGTGCTTGTGGGCATAGTCGAGCAGAATGCATTCGTCAATCCGCCCTTCGCCAGCAGTATATCCCTAAGCGGCACGGTTGCAAGCCCCATCACCTATGCCAATCCGGCGGCAGGCACGCCGCCTGCAACGATAGGAGCCAGGAGTCTAATAACAACTTCGAACCCCTTCATCACCCCTATAGTTCAGCAGTGGAGCCTGACCGTTCAGCGTGAACTGTCGGGCAAGGCCTCATTCGAGGTTGGATACTCGGGCTCGGGCGGCAACCATCTCACTCGACCGGTGGACATTAACGCGCCGACTCCGCAGGAGATACTCTCCGTATCGCAAGGCGTTGCGGGCTGCGACCCGGCATTGGGGGCGTCGAACAATCAGAACAACTGCATCAACCTGGCCCGTCCATTCAGGGGCTATGGCGCAATCACCGACCGCCAGACCACAGCCACCTCGCGCTATCACGGCCTGTTAAGCTCGTTCAAAATGCAGGATGTGCTGGGCATAACGGCTCAGGTTGCATACACGTACTCGAAGACTATAACCGACGCGACCAACGACCGCGACGCGATAGACATACCGCAGATTCGCACTAACTTCGCAATCGAGCGCGCCGTCTCGCGGCTCGACCGCACGCACATATTCGTCGCCAGCTACGTCTATGAAATACCTTACGCGAAGTCGGGCTTCATGGCCTCGCCCTTCGCGCGCCATATATTCGGCGGATGGGAAATAGCTGGAATCACTACGGCGCAAACCGGATTGCCCTTATCGCGGATCATACAGGACACGGCTCCCGGTCCTCGCGGCAACCGGGCCAACATTGTGGGCGATCCTTTCTCAAACATCCCGACCGGCGTATCAGGAGGCACTCCTTACCTGTTCAACCCGCTGGCATTCCGACCTCCTGCGGTCGGCGAGATAGGCGATTCCGCGCGCTCCTTAATCCGCCTGCCGAGACAGGTATTCACCGACCTGCACCTGTCGAAGAACTGGAGATGGGGCGAGAACTACCGCATACAGTTCCGCGCCGAGTTCTTCAACGTGTTCAACAACACCATCTTCGATGGAGCGGGGCAGACATTGCCCTCAGGTCGATTGCCGAACGATCCGATCTTCAACAGCCTGGATGCATTCCTTGCTACGGGTTCGTCGCTGGGCCGTTTCACCGCCGCGCGAAACCCGCGAGAGATTCAGTTCGGACTGAAATTCAACTTTTAGTCTGTGCCGATTCGAGGGCCGGAACCGAGAGCCGCCGCATTCGAACCTGCGGCGGCTCTTGTGTTTTATGTTTCTGTTATTGCAACTATAGCGGTTTGCACATCAATATACGGTGAGAGTGAAATGTAGGGGCAGACCTCATGGCGGTCCTAATGTCAAGTATATCCCAGAGTATTGGTCTATTTGAGCAAATTGTCAGAGTTCGTCAGTTTCACACAAACCCTTGTGAAAGAAAATTGAAAAATGTATTCTAAAGGCGTAATAAAGTTGTCCGATAAGGAGATTTATACTGCGCGCGGGATGAAATGACAATTTTGAGCGGAGATATATACTACGCGCGGGATAAAATGAACCTTTTTCAGCGCCGCAACCTATTTGGAGTGC
>JAKEHD010000506.1 GCA_022615215.1 Blastocatellia bacterium | reverse complement strand
TCCGATGGTATCTCTACTCAAAACTGTCATTTCATCCCGCGCGCAGTATACACGGAGAATGGTACACCAATATTTGGTATTCTTGCCATCCAACTATCGCTTATGTGGTAGTTGCGGGCCAAAAGCTACTATTAGGATCTCAATGGCCAATTTGTTCTAGAATTGCAGCTAAAATCATCATCCCGATAGCAAGCCATCCGTTTATAAACCGAAGTCGCTCTCAATCGAAGTACCGATCATAAGCTATCCGAACAAATCATCGACCGGCATTCTCCAGTCGGGCACGGCAGGCTCCGCTTCTGCCGTGTCGCCGCGCCGGTAGACGGTCGGGTTTTCAGGGTCTGTGTGGCGGTAGACTTTGATTACGTCGTCACTGAGCAGGTCTACGTCCCATACGATGAGAGTTCCGGCTGCAAAGTAGTCACAGCGCTTTTCGGCCAGTTCTCGCTCTGCCTTTGGCCCGTAGTCGTTCTCGCTTCTGACTTCTACTGCAAATACAGGCGCGCCTTCGAGAAACTTCATGCTCCTGACATCGCCCACGTACCAAGACGCATCGGGACTGAACGAATCGCGGTCAGGCAGGCTCACTACGAAACCTGTATTGTCCGGGAATGCGTGACCGGATTTTGTGCGTCGTTCGTGGTCAAGCAAACTCGCATAGATAAAGCCGCCTGCTCTGCTAGGCATTGCTCCGGTTGGCATGATCCTCACCATTTCTCCATTGACTATCTCAGCCTTGCCGTTTTCCGGTAGACGGTAGAGGTCTTCGATCGTTGCTTTAGTTTTCGTAACCATAGTGAAACCTCACGGCTGTATCTTAGCATAGAAAGCTTTTTAATCAGAGTTCAGTTTTTATCTCAGATTTGTAATGCGGGTGAGCCTGACTATGACTTACGGATTGTGGGCGAGTCAACTGCTGTTGCCGAAACCTGGATAGTCGATTTTTCCAAAGTTACGAGGCGGCTCGCTTCCGAATCTATGATCCCTGACTCGTCGTATCATCATCCTTCTGCTCGGAAGGCAGAGTTCTCATGACGCGAAATCCGATATAGTAATCGCGATAGTCGAGCGAAAAACTCATCCTGTAAGCGCAACGCAGCGAATCGTCGTCGACTCCCCAACTCCCCCCGCGAGCCACCTTATAGAGGCCTCTGCGCTTGCGCTCCTCGCTCGCATCATAAGGCGCATACCAGTTCTCGCACCACTCCCATACGTTACCGGCCATATCATAGAGACCATATCCGTTCGGCGGGTAGCTTCCTACTTTCAGTGTCTGCACTCCTGTTCGCGTCAACTCCCATGCATAAGAGCGCCCGCCATAGAGGGCGCGTCCCTCCGGCTCCTCGTCGCCCCAGGGATAGTCTTGTTGTCGGAGGCCGCCGCGAGCCGCTTTCTCCCATTCAGTCTCATCGGGCAGCTTATAGGCTTTGCCCGTAGCTTCGGCGAGCCACTGGCAGTAGGCCATTGCGTCGTGCCAGGAAACATGAATCACAGGATGATCCGGACAGTAGGTGAAATAGTTGTCCCAGCCTTCGGGGTCAGACTGATACTTGCGCCCGGTCTTGTCGCAAAAGATTCGATACGACCGATTGGTGATCGGATACTTGCTCATTTCGTAATCCGGGAGAAATATCTCTCTTATGGGCTGTTCGTTCAGTACCCTCTTGCTTCCGAGCAAGAAAGGGCCTGCCGGAATCAAGGCCATCTCAGGCTCGAACGAAAGGGCTGGAACTACCGCCGCGCGCGTTTGCGGTTTGGCTTTCAGGACAGGAAGAAAGCGCCCGCTTACAGGCTCTCGGCTCACTACTGTTTCTTCGCCGGTCACGGCGCTGAGAAGTTCGTCCGCGGTTTGAAATCTCTCGGCCGGATCGGGCGAAGCGGCTTTCGCCACTATCTTCAAAACCCGCTCAGGCAAATCGGGACGGAGCGCTTGCAATTGATCCTGCGCGCTGCCGGGCTGCGCGTCGGGCGGGCGGCCTATGAACAGTTGGACCAGAAAGACTCCAAGCGAATAAACGTCGCTTTGCCGAGTCGGAGCCACAGCCGGGTCCGACAATTCGGGAGCAAGGTATGCACTGTCGGCTCGATCTGCAATCGCTCCTAGCTGCCACAAAATGGGGCGAAGCCCGAAGTCGCCGACCTTGAGCCACTTCTCCTGAGCATAAATAGCCTTGTCGGGAGTCAGGCCGCCATGAATGATTCCCTGAGAGTGAGCGTGGGCGACCGCTTCGAGCGTTTGTTTGAACAATCCGAGCGCGTGAATGAGGGGGATGATTCCTTTCGGCTTGACGAGCGCCGAGAGCGGATGACCGTTGATATATTCCATCAGAAAGAGACAACGGTCATCTTCGATGAGCAGGTCGTGATAGCGGATTATCTTGGGATGATCCAACGACCTCATGTCTGCAAACAGGCGGCGCATGGCTTCGGCAAAAGTCTGCCTGTCCGCCCCGTTCCGGTTTATGCTTTTAACGGCGTATCTGACAGTGGCATCCTCAAGCGACGACGCTCTGTATATTTCGGAGATCGCCCCACGGCCGAGGTAATTGGTTATACGGTAGCTGCCAACCTGCTGATTAATCATCGCGCACCTTCGCTTAAAATTGGATAGAGGTTGTGGGTAGCAGGAAAGGATGAGGGCTTCGGTGAGAAGGATGAATGAAGAGTAGCGCAGGCGTCAGCGCGGGTTTCATCCTTCATCCCTCATCCTTAATCCTTCCATGCTCACCTGACCAATTGCATTTGATTTCCGGCCCTGTTTATCCTGACCGCTATTCGGCGCAACGCATCGACCCAGATAGTAGACTCCACTTGCTGACCGGAAGAGAGTTTCTGAGTCTGCTTTACCACGAAGCAATCGCGGCCCATAACTTTCTCGTGGCCGGTCACTTTCAGCGTTGTGATTATTCCGTTGCCTGTGGCGCGCGCGCGCGCATAATCGTTTTTGAGATCGAGCATCCACGGGCCATAGAAATCCACAAGGGTCGAGTCACGATCCATAGAACTCTCCGAGCTGTTGCTGATAGAACCGTCTATCAGGATCGTGGTCTTTATATCCGAGACATTGCCCGTGTCCTTATCGATATGAGCCGTTACTTTCTCCGAGTAAGATCGGTCCTTCGAGCCGGGCACGAAAGGCGGAAGCGTCCGCGTCGCTTGAAGTACCAGACAAGGCCCTGTGCTACATTGCTTCTGGCCGATGATGGCTACAGTTTGCTCGGACGGAAGCGGCGGGACGAAGGCAAGCCCGCGCGAGGACTCGAAACTCGCCGCCTGGGCAGCGCCCGACTTCACGGTTCGGAAGACGAACTGGTTCCCGACTTTGAGCTTTATATTGTCTGCTCCAGGCTTTGAAAGTGCCCTGGTTGACAATCCGGCCACAAAAACAGCGGCGTGGCCGATAAATGTTCTTCTATTCATGACGGACCTCCATAAGGATCGTTCTAGCGCACGTCATAGCGTCTGAATTTGACGTAGGCGCTGATGAAGAAGATTATGTTGAATGCGATGAGCAGGGCGATGCTGCCGGCAATTGACTGCCACACTTCGGCAACCGAGCGTCTTTCGTATTGGAACTGAGGCAGTTCTTTGAGGTCCACAGTGCTTATTCGCATCTGCCCCCCCTGGCCCGGAATCAGGTCGCGGTAGCCGCGCTCGAAGAATCGCTGGTTCACATCTCCGCGAAATTCGGCAATCTTTTCATTGAACCGCCTCATATCCTCTATTCCCGTGCCGCTCAGTTCCGTAAGCGCCAGGGTCAAGGGAGAGGCCGGAGAGACGCTTGACAGGGCTGAGGCAATGCTCAACTGGGTCTGCCGACTGTTCTGATATTGCTGATCCATCTTCGTGTGGATGTTGAGTAACTGTCCCCCGTACTTGGCTGCGATTGGAATGCGAATCTCTTCATAATCCTCTCGGCCGAAATACTGGCTCAACTCAGCCGCGCGCTGTTTTGCGATGTCTTGCGCGATAAGGCTCTTCTTCAAGAGGAAACTTTCGGTGCTCTCGACCGGATATATCATCTCGGCCAGCAACCCGCCGCACTGAGGTATGACCGTGACCATGCTCGCCCATAAGAACAGCAGCACGGTGATTGAGGTCAGCGGGCGTGTGGTGAGCGAAGAGACGAATGCGCCCATATTGATGAATACTCCGAGGTATAGGACCGAAACGAGAAAGATGCCTCCAAAGAGGCTCAACTGTTCAGAAGTCGTCAGCGCGCCCTCGCCCATCAGTTGCAGGACCAGAATGCTTATAAGCAAGGCTACGGTCATCGGCAGCAACAGCAAGACCATCGCGCTCATAAGTTTTCCCAGGATCACGCTGTCGCGGGGAACAGGATTCGACAGTATCAACTTCATCGTCCCGGTCTGTTTTTCGCCGCAAATCATGTTGTAACTCAAAATGATCGCCACCAGCGAAAGGACAAACCGGACGATGAAGAGCAGATCGATCTTTCCGAAAAGAGAGGCTATGGGATTGTCGAGCAGTTGAGCCGTGCCGTAGCTCATCCCCCCCTGGCGTATGCCCACCGCGTTAGGCATCGCAGGGTCGAGTCCGGCCGCGAGGCCCGACATCTCCGGCTGCGGGCGAAAGGCTTTGACTTCGACCTGATCGGCGGGCACGGTGCCTTCGAGCGAGCGCTTATACTCAGAAAGGGATCGCTCCTGTTGAGCGATGGAATTAGCCACCGCTCGTTGATTCACCACGATTCCGAGCGGAATCAGGGTGCAGCACAGCACCCCTATGAGCAGAAGCTTGTGGCTGACCAGACTGTCTAGTATCTCTCTCCAGAAAATGTTTCCCAGCATACGTTTT
The DNA here is from genome assembly GCA_022615215.1 of Blastocatellia bacterium. Taxonomy (GTDB): domain Bacteria; phylum Acidobacteriota; class Blastocatellia; order UBA7656; family UBA7656; genus JAKEHD01. The sequence goes on along the minus strand of JAKEHD010000506.1, from coordinate 3,423 downwards.
CCCTCGCCTCGAATTGAAAATCACGGTCCCGATCGCCTTCCTTGAACCGGCCTCATAGAGCAGAGCAAGGGCAAGTTGTGTGCCGCGCGGACCAGATCAATCGCCCGCCAGTTGGTCTCTTGCCGCGATATATTGCTGACGCATCGAGGCGACCTGATCGATCGGTAACAGCGAGTCGCGCCACATTGCATCCACAGCCAGCCTGTGCAGGAAGTTGCAGAAATGATCGTTGTGTGAGCGAATGCTGCCGTGCATCTCAAGCGCGATGGCGCGACAACCGCCGCCGGAGGAACAAGGACGCAGCCCGACTATCAATTCCTGCCCGCCATCGTCTACAGCAGTCAGCTTCACCAGGCCATGATCTATGAAGAAAGCCTCCTGCGCCGGGGAGCCTTGCTTGAACAACTCCACAGCCGCAGGATAAGACTGAGCAGGGGCCAGGTCTCGGACGATCTCTGAGTAATCTATCGACAAGGACGCAGCAGTGTGCTCGCTGTCGAAAGCGACGCCCGTTGCCGCCTGGATCAGCGATTGATTATTCATTCGCTTTGCCCCCTTTCTCGCACATTGCCGGATGTTGCAACATGCAATCGGGCGAGCCTCAGCGATTGCAACCATATTCGGCATCGGCTGAAGCCGCAGTTAGTAGAAGGCTTGTTTGCTGTGGTCGCTCGAATGTGCCTTGATAATCATCAAGGCGTTTTAAACGCCCATAAATCATTGATTTTTAAGAACCCGTATCAAAACTGAGCAAGATGTGATCATTATGTTCCGGCAACCAGATTGAGCTCCGACTTGGAGCCGCCTCGCATGTAATCCAAATAAAGCGCCTGCAGGTCTTCATGCTCGAGACCTTCGCGCGTGCGTTCCATGACTTTTCGGCCTTCTTTCATGATGCCCACGCGGTCGGCAATCTCCTTGGCGCGGAAGATGTCGTGGGTCGACATCAATATCGCCTTGCCTTGCTTGCGAAGCGAGTCGAGTATCTCAAGAAACTCCGCGCCCGCCTTCGGGTCGAGGCCCGAAGTCGGCTCGTCAAGCAATATCGCCGGCGCGTCTTTGATTATGGCAATCGCTATTCCTACCTTCTGACGCATCCCCTTTGAAAACTCTTTGACCTTTTGCTCGAATGCTTTTTCCTGTAGTCCGACCTCGCGCAACACCATGTGGAGATCATCTTTCTTCAGGCCCCGCTTGCCGCCGAGCCTTGCGAAGAAATCGAGATTCTGCCGGGCAGTAAAATTGCCGTAAAGCATCACATTTTCAGATACATAAGAGACATACCCCTTGGCTTCGAGCGGGTTCTCGTTCACATCTATTCCATTGATCAGGGCGAGTCCCGAAGTCGGGCTGATGAAATTCAAAAAGAGGTTCACCGTAGTCGTCTTGCCCGCGCCATTCGCGCCGAGCAGACAATATATCTCGCCGGGGTTCACGTTGAGATTCAGCGCATCGAGCGCCAGCAACCCGTCCTCATATCGCTTTGTCAGGTCAATGGCTTCGATCATGGTTTGAATTCCTCCCGGACTATCGATCAGGGTCGAGCCTGAAATCTCTTCCTCGAAGGATCACCGCCTGGTCATCCTTATGCCGATTGTGACAACACCCACGATGAGCAGAAGAACTCCCGCGATCAGGGCGCTTGTGCCGAGCAGATTCGTTTTCGCCTTGACGCTGACGCGATAGATTTTATCTTCCGCCTGGACCTTGCGATTATCTGCAAGCGATTCCGATTTGATCCTCACCTCATAATCTCCTACAGGGACATCCGACGCAGGCGTTATATGGAGCGTGACGACTTCCTCCCGGCCTATGTCGAGGGCGGGGATGATCTCCGGCTCTATCTGCGCGCGCCAGTTCAGGGGGCACTCTGCCGACAGCCTCACGTTGTCCAATCTCCGGGTTCCGCTATTGCGCACGGTGATTTTGGTCGTCACATTCTGGCCGATCTCTATCTCGCTGAAGAGCGAAGCTGCCGACGCTTCGATCTTTCCCACACCTCGCGGTATCAGCGCCAGCCTGACCTTCCCCGACCCGGCCGCTTGCAACTCCGATTCGGAATAATTCGAGCCCTGTTCGAATCTGGCAGCCGCCGCCTCATCCAGAGCCAGCGCCCAGAACTCCAGTTTCTCATCGGTTCGCACCTGGTCGTCGGCTCGCTCGGGCAAAAAAAGTTTCAGCCCGAGTATCTGCCGGGCAGTGCCGAACGGAAAGTTTATCTGCGACAGCCGCGCTTGCGATTCGGGATCGATGAAATAGAAGCTTATCTGCCGCGGCAGATTTACAACCCTCAATTGAAATGAGCGCACGTCGACGGTCGGGCGCTCCAGCGTCAGGTTGTAGGTGATCTGACTGCCGAGGTCGGCCTCTTGCGAAAGCTGCGAAGAAGAAATCTGCACTTCGCTCGTGCCTGCGGCATGTTGAAGCTGCACGGGAATCTCTCTGGTCTGGTTGCGATAAGTCAAAGCGACCGTGATCGTATCGACGTCGCGCAACAACTGATAATCGAGCACTCGCTCTTCGCCGTGCTTGATCTCCGGGAGATGCACTTCATAGGGCAGCGAGATGGTCGCGCCCGCAGCCGCGCCCGTGCTCACGTTGGGCGTGCCCATAGCGCCGCCATCGCGCAGGCTCACGAATATATCATTTACCGTGCGCGCTCTGAGCTCTTGGGGGATCGGGTCTGCGCCGTCGAAATTATTCAGCAGCTTGAACTGTGAATCGTCGAAGGTCGGGGTGAGATTGGCTATGACGAGTCGGACGAACGCGCGGCCATCGGAAGCCCGCGTCTTGGTTGCCGAGCGCACCGAAATGCGCGGTTGAAGGTCGAAGAGCGCCAGCACTGCCTGCTGGTAATTTAGCTGGGCAGTTGCGACGCTGCTTCTATCGCGGTCGACTTCCGTCTGCGGAACCAATCCCTCAGCCGCCAGCTTTTCAGTCCGCTCGAACTGACGCCGCGCCGCTTGCAGTTCCAACTGGCGGCGGCGAACTTCCAGGAACCGCTGCTGCTCGTCACTCTGCCGCGCATTCCCGTAGCTTGTCGGAAAGAGCAGGGCGATTGCGATCAAACCTGTCGCAGCAATCGCCGCGCGAGACTTGAAGAAAAGAGACTTGATTTTGTCGAGGCGAACCAACATATCGAATTCTTGCCGGCTTCGAGCCGGAGCGCATACGCGCAAACAACGATTTTATACACCACACCCGCCTCTGAAACAGCAATATGCATTCCACACCGACGCCTATGCTTATGCTTGAGGCATAAAAGAAAACCGGCGCAAATGAATTATCGGGCAGGAAGGCGGCTACCCGGCTATGGGTAAGCCGTTGCACATCCCAAGTGCTTTCGCCCATCTCGCAATGTATACTGCGCGCGGAGCAAAATGAAAGTATTTCCAGAGAGGAACGCATATTTGGAGTGCGCCG
>JAKEHD010000073.1 GCA_022615215.1 Blastocatellia bacterium | reverse complement strand
GCGTTCCTCTCTGGAAAAACTTTCATTTTGCCCCGCGCGCAGTATATCAGCTATCAGACTGAAGACTGGCCGCTAATGACTGAAGACTGATGGCTGACGGCTGAAGACTGATGGCTGATGGCTGGCTTAAGATGCTTCAAGTAAGAGAGATAAATTTCAGCTACGCGGAACCGGTGCTCAAAGACATCTCATTCGATGTGAGCGGAGGGGAGTTGCTCGCCGTAATCGGGCCGAACGGTTCAGGCAAGAGCACTCTGTTGAAGATAATTATAAGGGCGCTCTCTCCCGCAAGCGGAGCGGTATCGCTCGACGGGCGCAATATCGCTTCTCTGTCGCGCCGCGATGTTGCGCGATTGATGGGCTACGTGGCCCAGCAATCAACGGTGAGATTCCCACTGACTGCGATGGAGTTCGTGCTCCAGGGCCGGTTCGCTCAGGGTAGGATGGTAGGATTCGAAAGCGAGACGGATGTGCGCCAGGCGGCCTGGGCTATGGAGGTAACGGAAACATCGGAGTTCGCCTGTCGGCTGATAGGCGAACTATCGGGCGGAGAGCGGCAGCGCGCGGTGCTCGCTCGCGCCATCGCTTCGCGCCCGCGCCTGCTCGTGTTGGACGAACCCGTAGCGAACCTCGACATATCGCATCAGGTGAAGATGCTCGACCTTGTGAAACGGCTCACTGCCGAGGGCGAGATGTCTGCCCTTGTCGTCACTCACGAATTGAACCTGGCGGCTGAGTTCGCCACTCACGTGCTGATGTTGAAATCGGGCGAGATGCGCGGCTTTGGCAGCCCCGGCGAGGTTCTGACCGAAAGCCGCTTGAGCGACCTCTTCGATGCGGATTTGCTTGTAGACGTAAATCCCGTGAGCGGAGCGCCCCGCATCACCCTCACCGCAAAGAAGCGGGAGAGAGGAAGCGGGGGAGCGGGGGAGCGGGGGAGCAGGGGAGCAGGGGAGCCATAGAGGCAGTCAATCTATTCATAAGGGGAAACCTTGTTGTATGGGGACAAGGGAGCAGAGGAGTCATAGAAGCAGTGAAGCCAGAACCCGAGCACCCCTGCACCCCTGCACCCCCGACTCCTGACCCCCGACCACTGATCGGCACCTTGATTGCCTGCGCGCGGGCGTGCTATATTCGCGTTTCTTTGAATCGTTCTTTCAATTCGACTCCGGGTGCCTGACTGCCTCGATGGCAGCGGGAGAATAGGGATCAGTAGCCCGACTGTAAGGGAGGGGTTTTTGTCCCCACGCGCGTGGGGGTGGACCGCCCTTGCCTGACCCGTCCGGCTGCAACTGCACATTGTCCCCACGCACGTGGGGGTGAATCAAAGCGCGGCGCTTCAGTAGCCCGACCGTGAGGGAGGGTTTTATTGTCAGTAGTACGACCGTGAGGGAGTGCTGCTTATGCGCGCCGCTTGTTGACAACTGAGAGAGGTCTACGGGTGTACGGGAAGTGTGGTGAAAAGCCACCGCTGCCCTCGCAACTGTGAGCGGCTACGAAATCCGCATTGCCTCAAGCCACTGTGAGTGATCTGTCGACTCATCAGACAGCCATCAGTGGTCAGCGGTCGGCTTATAAGCTGATAGCTGATAGCTGATAGCTGATGTAGGCGGGCCTCACGGGAAGGCGCGGTGAGTAGATGTGATGTCGCAAGTCAGGAGACCGGCCCGGCGACCCTCCTCCAATCGGTCTTCCGAGGCGGAAGATGAGGAGATCACCATGACCCTACTTGACTCTTTCCTTTCGCGCTTACACAGCGCGAATGCTCAAACCAAAATCCTTATCGCTTCATTCACTCTGATTTTACTTCTAATGTCCGGCACGCTCGGCGAGGCTAAGGCCGGGTCCGAGGGTAGTCCCGCTTCGTTGGGGGGCCGCGTGCTAGACGAATCGGGCGCTGCGGTTTCGGGCGCGATGGTTCGCCTCTCTTCGCGTGAGGGCTTGCAACGCTCCGCCATCACAGCGGGCGACGGCGCTTATGCTTTCGATGAACTCAAAAGCGGCGAGTATCTGCTCGAAGTCGAGGCCCGCAACTTCAGGCGAAAGGTCGAAGCAGTGCGGCTCGATTCAGACCAGGGTCGCGCATTCGATGTCACATTGACGGTTGCCGGAGTCGATGAATACCTCGTCGTCACCGCGAGCGGCACGGCGCAATCGGTCGACGAAACTTCAAAGTCCATATCGGTCGTCAAACGTGACGAGATAGAGCGCCGCGATGAATACTCGCTCACTGAGAGCTTGCGCCCCGTGCCGGGCCTTCGCGTTTCGCAACTCGGCGGTCCCGGCGCTTTCTCGAAGATTTTCATTCGCGGACTCAGGGTCGTCGACACCTCGATTCTGATCGACGGATTCCGCCTGCGCGACGCGGCCGATTTTCGCGGCAGCATCAATCCTTTCATGGAGGATTTGCTCACTAACAACACCGAGCGCATCGAGGTGCTGCGCGGCTCAGGCAGCTCGCTTTACGGCAGCAACGCCGTTGGCGGCGTCATAAACATCGTGTCGCAAGAGGGAGCCGGGCCACTCCGGTTCGATTTGGGTTTCGAGGGCGGCAGCCTCGGACTCTTCCGTGAGCATGCGCAAGTCAGCGGCGGTCTGCAACCCGGTTTCGGCTACAGCTTTTCGGCCACTCGCCTGGACGTAAACGACGGCGTACACGAAGACGAGATATATCGCAACACGAGCCTCGGCGGGCGCGCTCATTATAACATCGAACCCCATATCAGTCTGCGCGGAACCATAAATTTCACGGACGGTTTCAATCGCCTCACCGACAGCCCCTTTCCCATAGGGCCTGCGGGCAACGAATTCGGATTCGCTACGGGCACGGGACCGGTCACGGGTTTCGTCGAAAACGATACGAACCCCGATAACTTCCGCGACGCGCGCCTCTTTTTCCTCGGCGTTGCCTTTTCGCATCAGGCGGGCAGCGCCTATAACTACACCGTCTCTTTTCAATCGGTCGCGACCGAACAGATATTCGACAGCGGTCCCGACCAGAGCGAAACGGCCGTGCGACTCGGCCTTTTCGATTTCGTATCGGTCTTCACCTCGAAGGGCCGCATAGACACTTTCAACGTGACGAACAACATCCGCGCGGGGCGTTACAACCTCATCACGGCGGGGCTTGAAGCCGAGCGCGAATCCTTCACTCAGGAATTTTTATCTCCCTTCTTCTCAACGCCCGAAACGACCGACCGGCAGCGCAGCCTTGCCTTCTTCGTCCAGGATCAGTTGAGCCTGCTCGACGGGCGCTTGCAACTTTCGGCGGCGGTACGCACTCAGGGCTTTACGATCAATAACCCTGAGAGCGTACCTGAGATCGAAAACATAGATGTGAAGCGCGCTCTGACGGGCGACGGCTCTATAGCTTACACGTTGCCTGGCCCCGATACGAAACTGCGCGCTCATGTGGGAAACAGCTTTCGCGCGCCTTCCTTGAGCGAGCGATTCTCGCTCTTTCAGGGCCGCCGCATAGGCAATCCCTTCCTGCGCCCCGAACGCGCATTGAGTGTAGATGGCGGCGTGGATCAGAGCTTTCTGCAAGGAAGAGTGCGCGCCGGGGCGACTTACTTCTATAGTCGATTGCAGGAGGTGATTACTTCGACGGCGCTCTTCAGGCAAACCAACAGCCGGGGGGCGCTTGCACGAGGCGGGGAATTCACCCTGGTTGCCTCGCCTTATCGCGGGCTGGATGTGAACACCTCTTACACATACGCGCGGTCGGACCAGGCGGTGGCGGCAGACACCCTGCGATTTGATAACGTAGTATTACCTGCGGGAACGAGCGCGCCCTCCTTGAGCATTCCGCGCCATTCCTACAGCCTCGAAATCAATCAACGATTCCAGCGCGGGTTCAACATCAATTTCGATCTCTACGCGGTCAGCGAGCACTTCTTTCCGCTGTTCGATCCGGTCTTCTTTTCGCAGGTGCTCTTCCGCTTCAAGGGGTATACGAAAGCCGACCTCGGCGCGAGCTACACTCGCCAGATAGGCGAAAACCGTCAGATCACTTTCTATGGCAAGGTCGACAATCTCTTTGACCGGGAGATCTTCGAAGAAGGCTTTCGCGCGCCGGGAGCGGCGGGAGTCGGCGGCGTGAAGATCCGATTCTGAAGAACGAGGAGTGAGAACTAACCACCGTATTGCACAGATATACAGCGCGCGGCAAAATGTAAGTTTTTCCAGAGAGGAACGCTTATGTGGAGTGCGCCGC
>JAKEHD010000505.1 GCA_022615215.1 Blastocatellia bacterium | reverse complement strand
CGTAGACTTCGACTGGCCCGACGTGAGCGCGGTGCTCGAAAAGCTCGACGAAGAGACCGAAGAGTTGAAGGCCGCCGTATCAGATACGGCGGCAAGCCATCAAGAGATAGCCGATGAAGTAGGCGACCTTTTATTCGTAGCCGTGAACGTGGCGCGGCTGCTGGGCGTGGACCCGGAGAGCGCGCTCAAGGCTTCGAACAGAAAATTCCGGCGGCGCTTTCGCTATATAGAGGACCGATTGCGAGAGCAGGGGCGCAAGCCCTCGGACTCCGATCACCGAGAGATGAATGCGCTATGGGACGAAGCCAAACTGAACGAGAAAGGTCTGTAGCCGAGCGCGAAGGCGATGAATGAAGACAAGCCGATCATAAACATGCGTTCTCCAGCGCACAACGCTTGCGCCCTCCCGCATCGCAGGCGGAACTGTAAGCCGCCGAATCCGGCTTGCCTCTGGTAAGAGAGTCGTTATTTGACATCCTCCCCGACCTGAAGGACGGGGATTCCTTGATGAGCTTACGCCAACACAAGGAACTGAGTGACTAATGAGTATTACTACCCAAGAGATTCTCAAGGTTCGCGCTTCAACGGCAGGTCCAACGACTCTGTCTCAGCGCGCGACCACCGGGTGCCCCCCGGCAGTTCCTCGAAAGGAATTATTTTGTTTCTCTACTTCATCGGTCTACATTTTATGTAGCGACCTTCCCGCTACAACCGGCTATGCAGAGTTTCAAAGAGCCGCGATGCCTGGACCGATTGGCGTGTCCGTCCGAATCGGGGTTGGAGTCGCATCCGTAATGACACGGATCATAATGCGACCCCTGTCTAATAGCAAGCTGCCTCCGCGTTTCATCCCCTACCCGAAGGAAGGGGGTGAAACGCTACTGGCATCCTTTGCAAAACCATATCGCTTGAGGAGATTTAGCTCATGAGTCTGCCGCTCCTAGCCTTGACCTTCATCATACTGTTGTTCGCCGGATACCGCTTCTATGGGGCATGGGTCGCGCGTCAATTCGCCCTCGATGACGAGCAAGTGACGCCCGCGCACAAGATGAAAGACGGTATCGATTTCGTTCCCACACGTCCGTTTTATCTCTTCGGGCAGCACTTCTCGGCCATAGCGGCAGCCGGCCCCATCGCAGGCCCCATACTCGCCTGCCAAACCTGGGGCTGGCTCCCCTGTTTGCTATGGATATCCTTAGGCGTCGTCCTGATAGGCGCGGTGCATGATTTCAGCAGCCTTGCGGCTTCCGTGCGTCACGGCGCTCGTTCGATTGCAGACATAACGCGCGAGCACCTCGGACGCCGCGCAGGGATGGCGATGATGGCTTTTATATGGATCGCACTGATCTATGTCGTAGTCGCTTTCGCCGATATCACGGCCGCGAGTTTCACGAGCGTCACCGAAGAGCTAGAAGGCGTGCAGATAAATTTCAATCCGGGGGGCGCGGTGGCCGTAGCAAGCGTCATGTATCTGTCGCTTGCGGTGATTATGGGATTGGTGCAGAGATACTTGAACCCTCCGCTGTGGCTTGTGACTGTGATCTTCGTGCCTGCGACACTGGCCCTTGCGTGGTTCGGCACAAAGCTATCGAACCTCATGGTGCTCGACGTAAAGATGTGGGGATTATTGATACTGGCCTATTGCGCCGTCGCTTCGCTCGTGCCTGTATGGGCATTGCTTCAACCGCGCGGCTACCTCGGAGGCTTCGTGCTTTATCTGGCGCTCGGACTCGGCGTCATAGGCGTGTTCTTCGGCGGCTATGAGATCAAGCAGGCAGCTTTCATCTCATGGGACACTGGAAAGATGACAGGAATGCTCTTTCCCTTCCTCTTCGTGACCATCGCGTGCGGAGCGTGTTCGGGTTTTCACGGGCTTGTCTGTTCGGGCACGACCTCGAAACAGGTAGACCGCGAATCGCACATTCGGCCTGTAGGCTATGGGGCGATGCTTGCCGAAGGGTTCGTCGCGCTCATCGCGCTCGTTACGATAATGATAGTGGCGCAGGACGAAATTGCAGGTCTCAAACCCGGCACGATCTACGGCAACGGGATAGGCCGGTTTATGACACTGCTCGTAGGCAAAGAGAATCTGCCCTTTGCAATAACGTTCGGGGCGATGGCGTTTTCCACCTTCGTATTCGACACGCTGGATGTGTGTACGCGGCTGGGCCGTTACATATTGCAGGAACTGTTCAACTGGCCTACGCGAACGGGCGCGGTCGTGACGACGCTCATGACCATCGCGCTGCCCGTATACTTTCTGGCCTTCGCCGAGGAAGGAACCTGGGTGAAGTTCTGGACCCTTTTCGGGGCTTCGAATCAATTGCTTGCGGCCCTCACGCTGCTATCGATAACGATCTGGTTATACAAGGCGAGGCGGCGTATATGGTTCACGCTCTTTCCGATGATATTCGTGCTCGTGATAACGCTCTGGTCGCTTGGGGCGCTGACCGTCTCCAATCTGCGGGCCGCGAGCGGAATGAACACAGAGATGCTGAACGCGCTGTCGGCGGCGGCATTGATTATACTTGCCCTGTTTCTCGCGGTGACGGCGTTGTTCAAGTTCCGCGACGAACGAAAGGCGGCGCTCACGGCGGAGGCGGTTTAGCGATGTAACTTTAGCTTAACGCAGCCGTCAGCTTGAATCTCTTTTGCTCAAGTGCTACTATGCGAACCACCGACGTAATAAGCTTGCTATTTTGTTCGAGAGGGGAATTCATCATTTGTCCGTCGTCCTTTGTCAGTTGTCCGTCGTTCACAACCTGCGACCCTGGAAGAAGCGCAACTGACTACGGACCACGGACCACGGACGGAGAAACGAGGTGGCTTCCATGAAGAAGACTATCAACATAAACGTGAACGGAACGGACCACGTGTACGAGGTCGAACCGCGACTGCTGCTGGTCCATTACCTTAGAGAGGTGCTCGGACTTACAGGCACGCACATAGGTTGCGAGACCTCTATATGCGGCGCATGCACGGTGATGCTGGACGGGCAGGCGGTCAAATCCTGCACTATGCTCGCGGTCCAGGCGGACGGCGCAAGCATAACGACCATAGAAGGACTTGCGCGCAACGGCCAGCTTCATCCCGTGCAGGAAGGCTTCTGGGAACAGCACGGCCTGCAATGCGGCTACTGCACGCCTGGGATGATAATGACGGCCGCTCATGTCCTCAGTAACAATCCCGACCCAAGCGACGAAGAGATTCGGCATGGGCTTGAAGGGAACCTGTGCCGCTGCACCGGCTATCAACACATCGTCGACGCGGTCCAGTACGCCGCTCGCAAGATGAAAGGTCAGGCCGCTACGGGCGACTGATTTCAGTGATCAGTGATCCCTGGTCCGTAGTGCTTCTTGACCACAGATAACACCGATATACTGCGCGCGGGATGAAATGACAATTTTGAGCGGAGATATATACTACGCGCGGGATAAAATGAACCTTTTTCAGCGCCGCAACCTATTTGGAGTG
>JAKEHD010000504.1 GCA_022615215.1 Blastocatellia bacterium | reverse complement strand
GCGGCGCACTCCAAATATGATTCCGCGATGAAAAAGTTTCATTTTATCCCGCGCGCAGTATAGCTCCCTTCGGCTGCGGCTATAGCATCCTGTTTATTGAATTCGAGCGCCTCTTGCAGGGTCACTTTGAGGCTTTCCAACAATTCATCACGGGATGCTTCCTGGCAATTCACTCCGGGGACTTCTTCTATCCAACCTATCCACCAATCGCCATCCTGTTTTATCACGGCTGTGTATACATTCTTCATTATGACCACCTTCGACGCTCGTGACGCCTGAAAGATTTTCGACAGATAGAAACTATACTCAAACAGGCAGGTTGATGGAAGGAATCCCGGTCTTCGTAAGAGTTCAGAGTGTACGCTTTAGCGTGCCAGAGCAGCCTGAAGGCTGAACTCTGAACTCTCAGGCTCACGGATTACAGGCGCGCGTCTTCAAGATTTGCCCTCGACTCTCGCAAGCGACTGCCTCGCAATCTCCGCATTGGGCGAGCGGAGTCTTTCAAAGATGCTCAAGGCTTCACGAAACAACCCGGCGGCCTTTGCATAGTCGCCTTCATCCTCTGCAAGCAAACCCAACTGATGCAAGGTGATGGCGATGCCTCTCTGGTTGCCCAGCTTCTTCTTTATCTCCATGCTCTCTTCGTAGAGCCGCTTCGCCTCTTCCATCTCTCCTTGATCCTGAGCAATCATCCCCAACTGGTGCAGGGTGCTGGCGATGCCTCTCTGGTTGCCAAGTTTCTTCTTTATCTCCATGCTCTCTTCGTAGAGCCGCCTGGCCTCTTCCATCTCTCCACGTTTTTGATACGTCATAGCCAAATTGTGTGTAAAGCGGGCGAGAGATTCTTCATCCCCAAGTTTACGCGCTGCCTCAAGCGCCTGCTCCCCGTACCGCACTGCTTCATCCCAGTAGCCACGCAAACTCAGAAAACCGCTGGCAGGAATGCCTATCGCATCCATCATCCCCATCACGCTTTCCCCATCGCTCATCTCGAATGCCAGGTCCATCGCGCTCAGAAGGTTTTCTCTCTCTGATTCAAGCGCGTCAAAATCCTCAGCCGCCGTCTTCGAGTGCGCTCTGCCATAGCTCAGAAAATGGGCCACAAACCTGCCGCGAAACTCTTCGGCGCGGTCGTCTCCTCTCAGGCGCGATTTCGTCAACTCGCGGGTCAAACCTTCGATTAATAATCGCTCGTTTCCATCGGTCGTCTTCACAAGGCGCAGATCGGATAACATTCTCATGGCTTCGTTCAAACGCCTGACATCCTCGCCAAACCCGGCGGCCTCTGCTAGAGCCTCACGCGCTGCGCTCGGCACAAAGAGCGATAACGCAAGCAACGCGCTGCGCCCATCATCTCCTACCTGCTCCGGGTTGAAAGAGCGGTCGAAGACCCGCTCGGCCGCATCGCCTTCACCGCGCTTCAAATCATCCAGAACGTCGCCGGGCCGCTGCGCATGATCTATCTGCGCCGCTACCCATTGCATGACCAGAGGGTTGGCATCGCACTCTCCGATGAGACGGTCGCGGTCCAGCCCATCGAAGGCGTGTGGATTGCCTGACTGCTCGATCAACCGTCTCACGTACTCTCGCGCCTCATCCGGCGACATTGCATAGACGTGTATGCTGCGAGCGCCATTCACGCTCTGCCTGGTCGTGATGAGCGCGGGACACGCGGCATGATTTGCAATCCATTCGGCGCAACTCGTTTGCTCTGCGGTCGAGATGGTCTCGAAGTTGTCCAATATGATCAGCGGTCGCGCGGAGCATACAAGGGCGCTCACCTCTTCTTTTTTCGGCTCCGGGGCCAGCCTTCGAAGGTCTGCATTGCCGAGGCGCGTGGCTATCTCGTCGAGCAGCGTCGCGAGAGTGAATTCCGGGCGTCCGTCCGCGCTTATCCATGCTATGCGATTTTCAAACGATTCGATCAATGCGCGAACCGTCTCAGCCGCGAGCGTAGTCTTGCCGACGCCGCCATCGCCCACGAGCGCGATGAGTCGGGTTCGTTCGGGCGCGAGTTCTTCCTGCAATCGCTCGACTATATCGCGCCCCTCTCTATCCCTGCGCCCGACGAACCCTGTCAGAGGCGGCCGGGGGAGTGCGGGCGCAACGATGCGTTCGGGTTGAGGTTCGAGAAGTCGAGGAGGTTCGGGTTCTTGGGGGAGCGGCAGAGGTTGAGGCGTTTCAAGTTTGATTACCAATTGCTGAGGCGGAGGTTGCGAAGTTTGATTGGCACCAAGTGCCTTGAGTAAGAGGCGCTTCAAGCCCCGGCCGATTGATTTGCCTGAGAGCTTGAAAGCGCCCGCGATAGCCGTAGCGAGGACGCCGGAAATGACGCCGATGATAATCCCGCGTGTCCCTTGAGAAAGAGAGTTCCAGAAATTCCAAAGGTCGTCCATGTCTTCGCCCTATCGCCTCCGGCTATTCGTTGGTCCGCGTCCGTTCTCCTCAGCATTATCTAGTGCGACGGTTCCGCCGGTCGCTGCTCTCAGGTTTGATTCTTGCCGAGGGGAACATCATTACTCACCGGGCGGCACCGCTCATTGTATGTTAGCTACCAGCGTTTCGCAATTCGGCGGAGAAAGGACGGAGGGGCGGTTGGAAATCTGTCATGACATGCAAATAATCAGATGAAACTTTCCGCATCACACTATAGCGGTTTTTATAGTATACGGGTTGAGAAGGGCGGCATATTTTGGAGTGCGGCGGCTCGACGCCGCTTTCCCCTATTGCTTTCAATTTGATCCCTTGCAAAGCGCCAAGCCAAAGCTGCGACAAGTCGCAGCACTCCAAAATCTTCGCCTCACTCTGCTATCTCTTATCTCCGATGCTCCATAAGCATGTTGCAGAAGAGCGCCCCCTGCTCTATCGCATCGTCCAGCGCCTGATGCGTGTGCGGCAGATCATCGAACCATCGCCTCGGCATGTTGCGCTTCGTGGAATCTCTGTAGTCCGTCTTCAACATCGCCATCGCAAAGGTCTTTATGTCGAGCGCCGAATGCGAAAACGGTCCCTCGCCTGTGAAGCAAGTCATCTCTTCTTATCGCGTTCCTTAAGACGTGCTTGCCTTATTTTTTCTCTCTCTTCAGGTCTGGCCCATCGCTTTGCACTCGACTCTCGAAGTTTGGCACGAGTTTCTTCCGTAGGTCTCAAGCCAATATGTGAGGCTGCGATCCTGGCTTTTTGCTCCTCTGATTTTGGTCGCTTACCTACTTCACGAGCGATGGCCATTCTTTCCGGTCGCCTTTGTGCTTCACGCATTTTAGCTTGTGTCTCCTCGCTTCTTTTAATGCCCATAGAAGAAACTGCTGTAGGAGAAACATTATAGGCGGGCCGCAAATAATCTAAGTATGATTGCTCTATCGCAAGTCTAAGCTCGTTGTTTTCTACAACACAAAGACGCATGAATGTGAATGAGTCTTCTCCATACTTGTTCCATGCAGCTTGCAAATGGGGCGAATGATGCTTGTTCCGCCTGAGCAAATGACGATGGAGAATGAATCGTTTAACAAAGTTAGAAGTACTTCCAACATAGAACTTGTTATTGACGTTATTCTGAATCATGTAAACCCCGCCCCATTCCTCCCACTTTTTATCTTCCATCATTCGTCCTCCGTGCTCTCAGAAAGCTCGGTGATTTCACAAAAAACCTATCTCTCTTCTGGCTGCGTCTATCTTTGGCGAAGCTCAAAATCGAATGCGGTCCCGGAATCGGGCCGTCCGTCTCTACGTCTGTGCTCACGTAAATTTCAGTCATAGTTTGCTCACGTCTCACTTCTGCGGCTTGAGGTCTTCGGTATAAAGCTCAAGATATGCCCGGTAGTTGTTCATAACCTTGCCGACATAATCTTTAGTCTCAGGGATAGCTATCTCGGCAAGCATAAGGTCTACGTCCCCGGACCGCGCGCGAAATATCCATCGCTCTACGTTGTCTTCGCCCGTGTTGTAAGAAGCCGCCACCGCGTAAGGGTTATCGGGAAAGAGCTTGAAGAGGTCCGCCACGTAACGCGACGCAAGCCTCACGGCCACGTTCGGATCGTACACATCATCGAGCCGGAAATTCTTTATCCCTTCGGCCGAGGCCATCTTCTCGGCCGTCTCTGCTATGAATTGCATAAGCCCGCGAGCCGAGGCCGGGCTCTTGACCGAAGGATTGAAGCGGCTCTCCTGCCTCGCAAGCGAGAGCACTAGACGGGGGTCTACATCGCGCGGCGTCGCGTAGCGATTGAGCGCGTCTCTGTAAGGCGCGGGGTACATCATCTCCGCAAGGTCGCGCGGCACAAGCTCTATGCGGTAATCCTGTGGGACGGACCTGAAGAGCGGCTCGGCGAAACGAATGGCATATTGCGCCTGATCTCCGCGGAGGCTATAGACCGCGAGCGAGTAAGCCGTGTCAGTGCTCATCGCCGCAGTCGACACGATCACCTCTTCAATATCCTCTTCGCCCGGCTCGGCTTTATCAACGCCATCATCCGCAGCGCGGCCTCCTATTCCTCCGAGGCGCATCTCCGTAGCGCCTTCGTCATAGAGTCCTAAAAATGCCAGCTCGCGGCCGAGCGAGCGGTGCGACGATAGAGTGATGCCCTTTGCGACGGCGGGCGATTGACCATCCCGTATCGCGTCGCGCGCAGCCGGTATCAATCGAAAGCGCGAGACCGAAGCATAAGCCGGAAGTCGGCCGTAGCTGGTTCGAAGTATCGCAACCATCTCGCGCCTCGCCGTTTCATCTTCGATCAACCTGAGCGCCCGCGTCGCAGCCGTCTTGGCTTCGCTGTAACGCGAGGATTGAAGCGCAGCCCGCGCCTGGTTCGCGTATCTGCGCGCGATGGGTTCTATAATGCGACGGCCTTCGGGAGTCCGCGCGATGGCCCGTAGCCTCAGCGTAGCGCGATAGCCGAAGTAATTATCTCGTTCGTCGGGTATGGCCAGATACGCTTGGGCGGCTTCGCTGAGTCGGCCCATCTTCTCTATGGCGAAGATGCGAAGGAAGGCGGCCTCTCCGCGAATGGGCGCGCTGAAGATTCTGCGATATGCCCCCTGCGCTTCGAGTCTGAGCAGAAGCGTGTGAGCCGCCTGATAATTGCCGCGAGTGAGTTCTATTCTCGCTTCGTTGAAAAGCGCGACGACCGCAAGAGGTTTTCCGGCAAACACGCGGCCCATCTTTCGAGACCACTCAATCGCCTCCGCGTCTTTGCGCCCGTAGCGCAGGCTATCGACCGTGTTGCGATAAGCCGATTCGACAAGGTCGCTATTCGGATAAGCCTCTATGAAATCGCTGTAACGCCGCGCGGCATCCCCGTAGCGGCGCGCTTTTTGAAGCGAAGTCGCAACCCAGTAATAACCTTGCTCGCCCTCCGTCTTCGCGGAGAACTCGGCGTGCGCACGGTTGAACCATTTTATGGCCTCGTCGTGATTCTCTTCTCGATAATAGGTGAACCCCGTCTGATAGAGCGCCTCCGGGCGATTGGGACTGTCGGGGAATCGCTCGACTATGTAAAGCAGATGGTCACGGGCCTCTCTCCAATGGCGATTGTGCAGATAAATCCTCGCGCGGCGGAGCGCCTCGAATTCATCAGGCTTCGTTCTTGAAGCGGCGTCGAGGCTATCAAGCCCCGCAGCGGCCGCAAGCGCGTGGTCGTCGCGCGAGCCTGCTATTAATTGTTCGAAGACCGCGCGCGCTGCGGCCGCATCTCCCGATTTGGAATAAGCCTCGCCCAATCGAGCGAGGGCATCGCGTCCGCGCTGGCCGCGCACTGACGCAAGCGGGCGAAGCAAGGGGACTGCCGCGCGATACTGGCCGCTTTCAAAGAGGCTATCGATCATACGATCACGCGCGCGCGCGATGAGCGCGCTCGACGGATACCGCGCAAGGAGGCGAGTGATATATTGACGTTCGAGCGCGAGGTCATCGGAAGCGCGAGCTATCATGGAGAGATGCCACAGCGCATACTGAGCGAGGTTGGAATCACGACCGAGGACCGCGAGATAAAGCGAAGCGGCTTCGGCCCTCGCGCCCCGCCGTTCAGCGAGACGGCCTAAAAGGTAATCGTAGTTGTTGCGCGTGAACGCCACCTGATCGCTTGCGCGCAAATCTCTCACGAGTCGCTCGACGCGGTCGAAATCGCGCCCGTCCATAGCGGCGCGAATGAGGTCGGCCCTCTCTTGCAGGCTTTGAGCGTTCGTATCGCTTGCGAGCGCGATGAATGAAAAGATGATAGCGGCAATCGATGATCGAAGCATTAAAGACCCCTTGATCGAATGGAGATTGAATTGAGGGCTAAATCGAACCTTATGAGATTGATACACTCACGCGGTGATAGGAGCGGAGTTCAGAGTTCAACCTTCAGGTTGCTGG
>JAKEHD010000503.1 GCA_022615215.1 Blastocatellia bacterium | reverse complement strand
GCGGCGCACTCCAAATATGTTCTGCACTTGCGGAAAAACTTTCATTTTACCCCGCGCGCAGTATAAATGCGATTAAGCGACCTTGGTGAACTAGCGGGTCTCCTAAATCTCCATAGACACTAGAGGGTTGAAGATTGAAGTTTACAAAGCCCGTGCAATGTGTACACTGCGGCAATACAGCGCCGATGAAAATCGTTGCTTCATACGAAGTTCGTGGTGATGAAAAAGGTATGAATCCCAATGATCCCTTATCCCGGTGGGGGGAAACCTGGAGATTAATTATCTGTGCGGCTTGTAACGAAATCAGTATTGGCTTGCTTAGGTGGTATGATTTCCTCGACATCGAAGACGAATTCCAAATGAAAATCGTTTATCCTGTGCGAAACCGTACTCTTACCGGATTGCCAGTGAACATTGATAGAGCCTATGATGCCGCACTGAAGGTACGCAATATAGATAGCAATGCCTTTGCAGTGCTTCTTGGTAGGGTGCTTGATTTAGTTTGTTTGGATAAACAAGCGACAGGGAATTCTCTTTTCGAGAGACTAAACTTTCTTGCGGCTAGAGGGGATATACCTCAACAACTAGCTGATATTGCGCATCAACTACGTCAACTAAGAAACATTGGTGCTCACGCTGATCTAGGAGAACTAACATCTGCGGAGGTTCCTGTGCTTGATGGTCTTTGTCGGGCTATATTGGAGTACGTATACAAGGCCCCGCAACTCTTGCAAGTTGCCGAACAAAGATTGCAACAGCTTAAACAAGACAAGCCCTCAACGTAGGATTCGGTCTTCCTCAATCGCGCACTCACTCATTTTTCTGTTAGCCCTCACCCTTCCCCGAACTTTGTATGATAAGATTAGACTCTGAGGTTGCTACTATGTCGACGAAAACTCAAGCCACTATCGAAGACCTCTATAATGTGCCGGAGGACGGCAAGGCTGAAATCGTCAATGGGGAGTTGAAACTCATGCCTCCAACTGGAGATGATCCCGCGCGGGCAGGCGGTAGGATTTATTCCAACCTCGATCAATACGAGCGCCGCACCGGAGCGGGCTACGCTTATCCCGATAATGTAGGCTTCAAAGCCAATCTCCCGCACCGCGAGTCATTCAGCCCTGATGCCGCTTTCTACACAGGCCAGCGCACGGGGATGAAGTTTCTAAACGGCCCGCCGGTCTTCGCAGTCGAGGTCCGTAGCGAAAATGATTATGGCCCTCAAGCTGAAAAGGAGATCGCAGAAAAACGGCGAGACTATTTCGCCGCCGGAACGATTGTGGTGTGGGATGTTGATTTGCTCAACGAGGACGTTATCAAAGTCTATCGCGCGAGCGAACCCGATAAGCCTACCATCTATCGCAGAGGCCAAGAGGCTGAAGCCGAGCCTGCCGTGCCGGGATGGAAAATGCCCGTCGATGATATGTTCGGATGATACGCGGCTATAGCCATCAGCTATCAGCTATCAGAATGTAAGCCGAGCGCGGAAATGATGAACGATGAACCTTGCTCAGGATTCATCGTTCATCATTCATCATTCAGCGTTTCTTCAATTATCTTTCCACTCAGGAATGCGGCCCGGCGTCCAGGGAGCGCCCGCCGCTTCGAGTGACTTTTCGAGTTTCGTCAGGTCGCCTTCGATCAGAGCTTTCAGCTTCGCCAGTTCCCTTCCGAACTCGTCAGAGGCGATTCTGTATAAGTCGAGTTGCGTCTTCGTGGGACGCGACGTCGACATTCGCTGATCGCCCGCTATCCGGCCGACCCGGCTGCTGATCGAAGGGGGAGGGTTCTCGCCATAGGTGCGCAGTGTCGGATCGCCGCGCAGAGCTATCAGGATTTCATCAAGTCGCTTTTCGATTGATCGAGCGTCTTCATCGAGGCGATTGCCCGCCGAAGGGGTCTCCATGATGGCACGCTTTATCATATCTATGCGCGTGCCGAGTTCGGTCGCGGTTTGTAATGCGCCCGATACGGCACCTTGCAGGCGCGCGGCCTTCTGCTGGAACTCTACGAGCGCCGCGCGATCCGCTTCCGACATCGAAGAGGTTCCTTCCACGAAGACCTTGAATTCTTGAGGAGGCGAAAGCGAAGTCGTCACGCCGTTCGCTCTCCTGGCTATCGACACCTTGAATTTGCCGGGCATGACGAGCGGTCCCGAAGGCCCTCGCCCGCGACCACCTCCACCACCTCCACCGCCACCTCTGCCGCCGAAGCCTTGAGACGGCAGAGAAGAAGCCGGATGGCGAAGATCCCAATCGACGCGATGCATCCCTGCCGAGGCCGGGCCGGTCAGCCTGCGAATCACGCGCCCCGATGCGTCGGTCACGGTCAGTATGATAGTGGGCGCTTCCTCTTCTGCTTCCGCCTTCAGTTGCTCCATGGTCGGATAAGGCAAGGGCGTCGATCTCCTCTCGGCCGCGCGCTCGGCCTCTCTGCGCATCTGCCTTTTGGTCCTCGTCGATTCCTTCAGGTAGTAAGTGAAAGTCGCGCCGAATGGAGGATTCTCCGCCGTGTAGAAAGACTCTCCCTGAAAGCCTTTGCCGCGCCCGCCGAGTGGCTGAGACTCTATGTACATCATCGCGTCCTTGACCGAGAAGAGCATGGCGTCTTGCGCGAGCGTTTCAGGTTTTGTAGCCCTCAGAGGCGTTATGTCGTCGAGAATATATATCCCTCGCCCGAAGGTTCCGACCACAAGGTCGCTTTCGCGTTTCTGAATAACAAGGTCGCGGACGGCTATGGTTGGAAGCCCGCCTTTCAGTTGTATCCATTTCTGCCCGCAATCTATCGTGAAGAACAGGCCGAACTCGGTGCCCGCGAATATCAAATCGGGATTCACAGGGTCTTCGGCAATGGCGAGCACGCTTCCCCTTGCGGGCAGATTGCCTTTGACCGAAGCCCAGGTCTTTCCGGCATCGGTGCTCTTCAAAAGGTAAGGAGCGAAGTCGCCGTTTTTGTGATTGTCGAACGAAGCGTACACGGTGTTGGCGTCGTGATGAGAAGCGGCTATGCGGCTGACGTAGCTCATATCGGGGACATCGGGAAATTTTTCTATCTTGCGCCAACTCGCGCCGCCGTTTTCCGTCACCTGAATCAACCCGTCGTCGGTCCCTACATAGATCAACCCTTCTT
>JAKEHD010000502.1 GCA_022615215.1 Blastocatellia bacterium | reverse complement strand
AGCTTCTCGCCAAAAGCCCTATATTGGACGAGTATGCCCTTGCTTCTGCTGAAGAACTTGACGAAAAACTCAAAAATACGGCGGCAGCCTGCATAGGAGAGATGCGTTTCTATGTGATGATGAAAGACTCAACACTCTACGCAGAAATTGATTCCCAAATAAGCCGTTTCCGATTGGTACGCATTCTATTTCTTGTTGAACTGATTCTTTTCATCGCAATCATCTGGCAGTGGCATCGAGGCCTCGGCTTTATTCTAAAGTGCTCTGTACCGCTCGCCATTATTGCTTTCTTCAACCTTATAGCAATAGGCGCTCGTTTCAACCGGTATTGCAGGGCTGTCGAGAGAACGTACAAGGCGATCATGTTAGATCAACCATAAACAGTTCATACCGATCACAACGCCTGCCCTGGCATAGGAGCAGGTATTGGCACCCCGCGCGCAATTCATGAGTTCACAGTATTTCGCGCTCGTTGCCTATGCGGCGCGTGATGCGTTCGCGGTCCAGGTATTCGAGGAGCGGGATAGCATACTTGCGCGTCAACCCCCCCGTAATCTCTTTGAAGACCGCCACGTCCATCTTCGGGCTGACGGATTTTTGCGCCCGCACGCACGACTTCAAATCCTCTATCGTGTCGCTGTGAAACACCATGTCGCCTATGCGCCGAACGCGGCCCTCGGAAGAGAGCAGATTGTAGAGCTTGCGCGCGAGATGGATGGGAATGTTCAGGCTTGAAGCCGTCTCTTCGAGCGTACAGGCTTGCAGGCCCGCAGCCTTGAAAGCGGCTTCCATAGCCCGTTTCGCAGCCTCGTCGGTTTCAGTGAGCGAGGGACTGTGCGAGACCATTCGGAGCATATCTCGTTCGGCCGCAATCTTCCGTTCATCCGAAAGCCGGGCTACGACAGCGCGAAATACCTCTGCTCTAAGACCGCCGAACACGCGCTCGCGCACCTCCTCACGCCCAAGCCCTAAAGAGAGCGGCTCGCGCTTATGATAGTCTTCGAGCATGGCAGTGACGCGCCCGGCAAGCCGCTCGTAAGTTTCCGAAGCGATCAACATGAGCGGCGCGCTTGCGACTTCCATCGCCCTCCCGCTCTGCACGAGTTCGCGCGCCATCCGTGCGATCTGCTCGTCGGTCGCCCCCGTGCGCGCCGCAAGGAGCGCAGCCGTCATTGCGCGAGCGCCCGCCATCTCTATGAAGACGGCGGCGCGCTCTGTGGGATCAGCCGCTTCCAGTCGTTCGAGGTAATCGAGGGCTGCGCGGTCGCGCGAGCGATGCTTCTCAGGCAGAGCGTCTATTATGACGCCCCCGCCGATAGTCACCTGCGGCGAATAGCTGCGTATGATGAAGCGGTCACCCGGCAATCCGACGATTGGCTCTTCGAGCCTGAATTGAACGATGCTCCTTTTGCCCGGCTCGATTGCAACCCGCGCCGAAGCCCTGCGGCCGGAAGCCTCGGCTTTAGCCCGTAGGTCCGGGCCGACCTCCGGGCCCGCAATCACGATGACCCGTGCCATCACCTCTGACGTGCCGTGATGAAGGCGAACTCGCGCGCGCGCTGCGAGCGGGCGCGGCGCGCTCTCAAGCAAATCGAGACGCGCATCTATCATCGCGCTCGCACGGAGCCGCCCTGCCTTGA
This sequence comes from Blastocatellia bacterium, assembly GCA_022615215.1. Taxonomy (GTDB): domain Bacteria; phylum Acidobacteriota; class Blastocatellia; order UBA7656; family UBA7656; genus JAKEHD01. The sequence continues at coordinate 2,905 of JAKEHD010000502.1, read as the reverse complement.
CCAGCACGGTTCCTCGTCCGACCTGATCGAGATTGATCCCCTGAAGGTTCACGGCTGTGCGCTGGCCCGCGAGCGCCTTATCTGTATCGTGACCGTGTACCTGAAGGTTGCGCACGTGAGTCCGCGCGCCTGCGGGCATAATCTCGATCTCATCGCCCACCTTGAGTTCGCCCGCAATCAGCGTCCCTGTTACCACAGTGCCGAAGCCTTTGATCGAGAAAGCCCGGTCTACGGGCAGGCGAGGAATGGCATCGAGCGCCTTCGGCTCGGTCGTCTCTGCAAGGCGGGCGAGCGCGCTTTTGAGTTCTTCTATTCCCTGTCCCGTGCGGGAACTGACGGCTATTACGGGAGCGTTTTCAAGGAACGATCCTTTGACGTGGTCTTCGATTTCGGCGCGAGCCAGTTCGAGGAGTTCTTCATCGACCAGGTCTGATTTGGTAAGCGCGACGAGTCCCGATTTGACCTGAAGCAGGCGGCATATATCGAAGTGCTCGCGTGTCTGAGGCATTATCGATTCCTCGGCCGCGACGACGAGCATCACGAGGTCGAGGCCGTGAGCGCCTGCCAGCATATTTTTTACGAATCGCTCGTGGCCGGGAACGTCTACGAATCCGAAACGGAAATCGCCAATCGCAAGGTCTGCGAAACCTATATCTATTGTGATGCCGCGCTGTTTTTCTTCCTTGAGCCGGTCGGCGTCAATCCCCGTGAGCGCCTTGACGAGCGCCGTTTTACCGTGATCGATGTGGCCTGCGGTCCCGACTATGATATTTTTCATGCCTTCCTTACGAGTCAAGAATTCATCCGCCTTACAAGATCAGGCGCGATTATCTGAAGAAGCGGCTGCCCGGCCTCTCCAATCGTTGCCGAAAGTCGGCTATGGACGGGTCATCCGGGTTGCAGTCTTCCCAAATTCGCATCCAGGCGCGAGCGGCGTCGAGTTCGCCTTTGGCGACGAAAAACTCGACCTGAGCAGCGCAAAGGGCCGTCAGTTCGGCGAAGTGCAGACGCCTCCGCAAAAGCAGGGGCTTCAAGAGTTCTTCGGCCTCTTCTATATTTCCTTCCCTCAGGGCGAGCCGCGCGAGCGCCGTGCGAGCGAACAGATAGTCGGGATTACGCTTATGGTTTTCGCGTGTAAGAGCCTCGGCCTCATCAATGCGCCCCTGTACTTCGTAAGCGCCGCTCAGGTTATGCAACAGGTCGGGCGCATCGGGTTCTATAGCGAGAGCCTCTTTCAGGAGGGCTTCGGCATCCTTTCCGTCACCGTGCTTCAGGGCCGACATTGCCCTGGCCAGCAATCGCGTTACCTGCGGCCTGTGCGTGCCGGAGAGTTCGCCATGCACTTCTATGCCCAAAAGCATGACTTCGCGCCACTCGCCCTGCATCCACATCTTCACGCTCCCCGGCGGGAGGAGTCCGGCCTCCGAAGCGACCTGGGCCGCTTTGTGGCGCATCTCGTCCGGTCCCCACCGGCTCAGGGCGAATTCTTTCAGCGCCGCCTGCATCTCCGGCGTCCCGGCCGAAGAGGCGATGATGAAAGCGAAATGGCGTCCTGCCGGGTCTCCGCGTTCGAGCAGGAGAGGAATCAGCGCAGCGATTTCCGGGTGCTGGCGTATAAAACGCTCGACCAATTGGGTGGACGCCTCCGCCCCGCCCCGCCTGGAGACCGACCTCAGATGCGCGCCCATATCTTCGACGGTTTTCTGCGGCACCCATTGAGCGAAATTGTAGGGCCAGGGAGCGTGGCGAGCGCCTTCGGGATTGCGCAGGTCGGCGAGATTTTCCTGTACCAATTCGAACCCCGGCGACAGGTCGAGCGCCTCTCGCCAGCAGGCGCGCGCCTTCTCTTCTTGCCCCAACCGCATGGCGGCTACGGCCGTGAGGTGATAAAACAGCGGGTCGAGCAGGGGAGCTTCTATAAGACCGGCGGCCTGAGCTTCTTCGAAAACATCGAGCACGCCTTGATCGTCTCCCAGATAGGTCAATGCCTCAGCCTTCTTCAGGCATACGGGATTCGTATGCGCCTCGATTTGCTTGAGCCGCCCGGCCATCTCTTCAGCCTCCTCAAGGCGACCGCTCAAGCAGAGGTAACGGGTGAGATTAGAGAGAGCCTGAAAGTTATCGGGGGCGAAGGCGAGCACGCGCTCGGCGCTGGCTATGGCCTGATCCGAATCGCCCTCGATGAAGAAGCTCAGGCTCATGTTGTTGAGCGCGGGCGCGAAATCGGGGCGGCTGTCGAGCAAAGCTTCGGCGAGTTTGCGCGACTCAACATATCTGCGCTGCGTCATCAGGCATTGGACCTCTTCGTGCATGGCGGCCAATTCGAAGCCGTCTTCGCCGGCCAGTCCGATGTCTTCCATCATCTCGTCCGCCCCCGATTCGATAAGGGCCACAGTCTTACGGGCCTCATCGGCCCTTTCGTGATCGGGCCAGCGATCCAGGAACCGGCGAAAGGTTCTAAGCCCCAGCGCAGGATAAAGGTTCGCTATGTAAGCCCCGGCCAGTGACATCGTTATATCGGGATCGTTGGGTACTATGGCAGCCAGCCGTTCGCAATACTTGAGGCAGGATCTCATGTCCTTGAGTTCGACATTGACGTTCACCAGATCGGTCAGCACTTCGGGCCGCCTGGGGAAGCGATTATCGAGCGATTCGAGCATCTCGCGCGCTTCTGTCCAGCGTTTGCGCCGCATGAGGGTTTGGGCCTCTTGCAGCTGATCGAAGAACCGGGCTGGCAACGGCCTGGCACCTCTGGGTCTGGCGCGTCGTTTCTTTTTGGTCATCTGAAATGTTTTCCTTCTTCGTCTGTCATCCGTCGTCCGTCGTCCTGTATACTGCGCGCGGGATGAAATGACAATTTTCAGTAGAGACACCATCGGCTTTCGCCCGCTGTGAGTTTCAGTTT